>NZ_MKSS01000078.1:0-18587 GCF_001897365.1 Hydrogenophaga sp. 70-12 | reverse complement strand
GCAAGACCGTGCTGCTGGCCAACGAAGGCGAGCCCAGCGACGACTACCAGATCGACCCCGAGGGCAGCGTCAGCGTGGTCGACGTCAGCCAGCCGGCCGCGCCCGTGGTGCGCACGGCCGGCTTTGGCGCCTTCGTCGGCCAGGAGGCCACGCTGCGCGCGCAGGGCGTGCGCCTGTATGGCCCGAACGCCAACGCGGCGCAGGATCTCGAGCCGGAGTACATCGCCGTGTCGGCCGACGGCGCCACCGCCTGGGTGACGCTGCAGGAGAACAACGCCCTGGCCAAGATCGACGTCGCCAGCGCCACGGTCACGGCCGTGCTGCCGCTGGGCTTCAAGGACCACGGCGCGCCCGGCAACGGGCTGGACGCCTCCGACAACGACGGCCGCCTCAACATCCGCAGCCTGCCCGGCGTGCGCGGCCTGTACCTGCCCGACGCCATGAGCGCCTACACCGCCGGCGGCCAGACCTACCTCGTCACCGCCAACGAGGGCGACGCGCGCGCCTGGGGCGAAGACAACAACGCCTACTGGGCCGGCGACGCCAGCCAGGGCTTCGTCGAGGAGTTCCGCGTCAAGCACCTGATCAACAAGAGCGGCTGGGCCGGCCGCGCGGATGATGACCTGCCGCCACAGCTCAGCGCCATGGCCGCGGGCGGCCTGCTCAACCCGGCCACCTTCGGCTACTGCGGCGCCGTCGCGGGCGACCCCATGGGCTGCCGCGCCGACGACGTGCTCGGTCGCCTGAACATCACCTGGACCCTGGGTTACCGCACCAACCCCGACGGCTCGCCCATGATGTTCGACGCCACGGGCACCGCCAACCCGGCCGGCAACCGCCTCATGTACGACCAGCTCTACAGCTACGGCGCCCGCTCCTTCAGCATCTGGAACGCCAACGGCCAGCTGGTGTGGGACTCGGGCGCCGAGTTCGAGACGTTCTTCGCCAGCGACGCCTGCCGGCTCGGCAGCGCGCGCAACATCCCGTGCAAAGACCATTTCAACGCCGGCCACGACGAAGGCGGCGCCTTCGACAGCCGCAGCGACGCCAAGGGACCGGAGCCCGAAGGCATCGCCATCGGCCAGGTCCGGGGCCGCACCCTGGCCTTCATCGGCCTGGAGCGCATGGGCGGCGTGCTGGTCTACGACATCACCAACCCCGCCGCCCCCCAGCGCCTGGACTACCTGAACAGCCGCGAGGACTGGACGACGGCCGACCCCGGCACCGTGCTGGCGACGGCGGGCGACCTGGGCCCCGAAGGCCTGGTGTTCATCCCCGCCGACCGCTCGCCCGACGGCACGCCCCTGCTGGTGGTGGGCAACGAGGTCAGCGGCACCACGGCGGTGTACCGCGTCAACGCCTCGGGCGGCCAGCCCTGAGCGTTTGCCCCCGGGAGCGGGGCCTCAGCGCTGCGCCAGCGGCCGCAGGGCCGCTGGCAGCCAGCCCGCCAGGCGCGCGTGGATGCGCGCCTCGCGCCGCTGCCACCAGATACCCACGGCCACAATGCCCAGGCCCAGCAGCGTGAGCACGAAGGGAAACAAGAGGCTGTCGGCGAAGACCTTGTAGCTCAGGTAGCCCAGGTAGCCCGCCACGCCAATGGCGCCCAGCACGGTGAACACGCGCCGGCCGATGGCCGCGCCCAGGAACACCAGCGCCACGTTGAGGGCCGCGTAGCCCGCCTTGGCCAGCTCGCTGTCGCTCTCGCGCAGGCTCAGGCCGCACCAGAACATGAGCGCGCCGAACAGGTAGAGCCAGAAAGCGAAGTCCTGCCGGTCGCGCGGGTCAACGGCCAGGCGCGAGCGCAGGTCCACCCACACCGCGATGGCGCAGGTGGCCAGGCCGAACACCAGCGACACGTCGCGCGTGAAGGCCCAGTCGAAGCCGTCCTTCTGCATGAGCATGTGCGCCAGGTCCATGTTCAGGTACCACAGGGTCACGGCCACCGGCATCACCATGAAAGGCAGGCGCAGCCACCACAGCATGACCACGGCGGCGGCCAGCGTGGCCAGCTCCAGCGTGAGCCAGCGCCAGTCGATGAAGCGGTGGTAGTCGCGGTAGCTGTCGGGCCCGCCCTCGGGCCACAGGCCCAGGCCGCTCTGCAGCGACCAGGCCGCCAGCGGCACCAGGCAAACCGCGATCGTGGCCAGGATGCCCGCCGGGATGTGCAAGTGGCGACGCTGCAGGTGCCGGGCCACCGCGACCGCGCCCACCGCGTAGCCCACCGACAGCAGCAGCACGCCCCAGGCGCCGAATAGCTCCCAGCCCAGGGTCATGAACAGCGTCATGGCACCGATGGCGAGCATGCCGCCGAAGTAATAGAGCACGTGCGTGAAGCCGAAGCGCGCGGGCGCGATGGCCTGGCCGGCCCAGCGCGCCCACAGACGCTCGGCCTGCTCCATCGAGATGTCGCCGGCCCGCGCCGCGGCCTGCAGTTGGCCCCAGTGAATCTGCAGGCCTTGGCCGCGGTCGGGCGCCGGGGTGCTGTCGTCGCTCATGCCAGGTTCCTCCTGGCGCGCACGATAGCGCACCGCGCCGCCCCTCGGCTGGCGGCCCTAAGCCGGGGCCGCCCCGCTTGGCCTAGGCCGGGAACGGCGCGGCGCGCGCCCCCACCCATACGCAATCCTTGATGGTTTCGATACCGATGCACGCCCTGAACGATGCCAGCGATGCCCTGCGCCTGATCACCCAGGCGGGGCAGCGGCTCGCGCAGATCACCGGCATCACCGAGGTGAATGACAGCACCTGGGTCATCGACTTCGACGGCGGCGACGGCTTCATGGCCGAATGGTCCGCCGACGGGTCCCGCCTGGTGCTCACCGCCGACCTGGGCCTGCCCACGCCCGAGGGCGAGCTGAGCGCGCTGAACCTGGCCCTGTCCTACAACGCCCTGTGGCGCGAGATCGGCGACCTGCGCATCGCGCGCGATGGCGACGAAGGCGAGCTGATGCTGATCGGCGAACTCGGCCCCGAGGACAGCGAGCCCGAAACCTTCAATGCCGCCCTGCTGCACTTTGTGGCCCTGCGGCGCTGGTGGGCCGACGCCATCGCCCGCGCGGCCAGTGCCAACCCGGCCCCGCCCGCGCCGCCGGGCGTCATGTTCGAGCGCATCTGAGCGCCGCCGGCGTGGATTTGCGGCCCCGCCGCCGCGGTGGCGGGGCGGTGGTCCCTAGAATCCGCCCATGACCTCCCCCGCATCCCCCGCGCCCACCGAAGGCGACGCCAAGGCCAGCAACTTCCTGCGCCAGATCATCGAGGCCGACCTGGCCAAAGGCACCTACGCCAGCCGCCACTGGGCCGGCAGCCCCGGCGACGCCGCCCACCAGGCCGCCGGCCCGCTGGACCCGGCCAAGATCCGCACCCGCTTCCCGCCCGAACCCAACGGCTACCTGCACGTCGGCCACGCCAAGAGCATCTGCCTGAACTTCGGGCTGGCGCGCGACTACGGCGGCGTCTGCCACCTGCGCTTCGACGACACCAACCCCGAGAAGGAAGACACCGAGTACGTCGACAGCATCATCGACGCGGTGAAATGGCTCGGCTTCTCGTGGGAAGGCCGGGGCGGCAGCCACCTCTACCAGGCCAGCGACTACTTCGACTTCATGTACCGCGCGGCCGAGGCCCTCGTCGAGCGCGGCCACGCCTACGTCGACGAACAGAGCGCCGAGGACATGCGCGCCAACCGCGGCGACTTCACCACGGCCGGCACCAACAGCCCCTTCCGCAGCCGCACGCCGGCCGAGAACCTGGCGCGCCTGCGCGAGATGCGCGACGGCCAGCTGCCCGACGGCGCGGCCGTGCTGCGGGCCAAGATCGACATGGCCTCGCCCAACATCAACCTGCGCGACCCGGCCATCTACCGCATCCGCCGCGCCACGCACCACAACACCGGCGACCGGTGGTGCATCTACCCCATGTACACCTACGCGCACCCCATCGAGGACGCGTTGGAGCAGATCACCCACAGCTTCTGCACGCTGGAATTCGAGGACCAGCGCCCGTTCTACGACTGGCTGCTGGAGCGACTGACCGAAGCCGGCCTGCTGGCCAGCCCGCCGCCGCGGCAATACGAGTTCGCGCGCCTGAACCTCACGTACGTCATCACCAGCAAGCGCAAGCTGGCGCAGCTGGTGAACGAGAAGCGCGTGAGCGGCTGGGACGATCCGCGCATGCCCACCATCGTGGGCCTGCGCCGGCGCGGCTACACGCCCGAGTCCATCCAGCTCTTCGCCGAGCGCATCGGCGTGACCAAGAGCGACAGCTGGATCGACTACAGCGTGCTCGAAGGCTGCCTGCGCGAGGACCTGGAGAACAAGGCCCACCGCGCCATGGCCGTGCTCGACCCGGTGAAGCTGGTCATGACCAACTGGGCCGAGGCCTTTGGCAGCGACGGCCACACCGAGGACTGCCACCAGCCCGCCCTGCCCCACAGCGCCGTCGCCGAAGGCCAGACCCCGCCGCCGGACCGCCATTTCAAGATCGGCAAGCAGGTGTGGATCGAGCGCGAGGACTTCGAGGAAGTGCCGCCCAAGGGCTACAAGCGCCTGTTCCCGGGCAACGTGGTGCGCCTCAAGGGCGGCTTCGTCATCGAATGCACCGGCTGCGCGAAGGACGCCGAAGGCCGCGTGACCGAAGTGCACGCCAAGGTGATCCCCGACACCAAGAGCGGCACGCCGGGCGCCGACAGCGTGAAGGCCAAGGCCGCCATCACCTGGGTGGGCGTGGCCGACGGCATCGCGGCCGAGGTACGACTCTACGACCGCCTGTTCAGCGACCCGCACCCGGACGCGGGCGGCAAGGACTTCCTCTCGGCCCTGAACCCGGACAGCCTGAAGGTGGTCCAGGCCTGGGTCGAGCCTTCACTGGCGACGGCCCAGCCGGACGACAAGTTCCAGTTCGAGCGACACGGCTACTTCGTGGCCGACCGCGTGGACCATGGGGTGGGCGGCCAGGCGGTGTTCAACCGGGTGACGGGGTTGAAGGACAGCTGGGGCAAGTGACACGGCGGACCTCAGCGCGGACAACTGTCTGCGCTGGTGGTCTTCGGCACCGGTGGCCGCTGCACGATGTGGACTCCCTCGGCCGGCACCGTTAGCCGCAGCATGCTCTCGCCCGCCAACGTTCCCGCATTCTTCGGCGCAAGCTGAATCAGCCAGCGCGGGCCCAGGTTGGCCAATACCTGGGCATGAACGGAACTCCATCCCCGCTCGTTGCAATTCACGTACCGGGCTCTGTGATCGACCTCCAATGAGCTGTCAATCAAAAGACAGGTGCTGGCGGGGACGCGAAGTTCGAGCGCTCCCTTGGAACGGACACCGGCGAGCTCAGCAATTTTTGTGGGGAACAACGACGGCGAACCCAAAAAAAGTGGCAGGGAGATGGCAAGTGCCGGGAACATCGTCGTGATCATGAGGGCGCAGCCCCACACGGGAATGCGACGAAGAAAGAGGGGCGCGATCACGACGCCCAACCACAGGCCTCCCAGTGTCCACAGATGCTGCCAGCCCGCCCCTTGGCTGGGCCACAGCAGCGCCAGCAAGGCGCCCATGGGAAGAACACCCCAAAGGCAGACCCACAGCACGGCCGGCAAGCGCCACCACCACGCGGGCCTCTGGCCCCGCGTCCTCCATTCGCTCCAGGCCCATACAGCGCCCCCAAGCAGAGCGAGAACACCGCAAATGGCCAGGGTCCAACCCGCATACGGGCGGCACTCCCGCCAAGCCGGAACACCCAGAACGATCAGAAGAAAGCCCCCTACGCCAAGTACTTGCAACGCGGGCAGTCCCACATTGGCGGCGAGGCAGAAGCCCGGCTCGCAGGCCTCTTGCTGAGGCGGCAGTTTCGCGGCGCGATAGGCCCAGAGCGGGCCGACCAACGACACCAACACCCACAGATAGAAAGCGAACGCCAGCATCGCCACAAACACGCTGGCGCCAAGAACCGACGAAATGTCGGGCGGCACAAAGTCGATCGACCGAAAGTAGAAGGCCAGCAAGGCCACGCCGAAGCCGGTGCCGATGGCACCCAGCCCGACCCAAGGAATGGCCGCCAGCTGCTGCAACAGCAGCCTCGCCAGTCCCACCGGGACGGGTGGTGGCTCCGCACCTTCGGGCAGGGATGGAGCAACTGCCGTCTCGTCGACCCTTGTTTTCATGCGAGCTCCCTGGAATTCGGTCGAATTCTAGGGAGGGGGCCAGAGACTGGCCCCATACTTGAATGGCCCTCCGCTTCCTGGACCGCTCCGCCATGCTCGCCAACCTCACCCCCTTCCTCCTCCACTGGGCCCTCACCGCCTTCGCGCTCTGGGTGGCCAGCCATGTGTTCAAGGGTATGCGCTTCAGCGGCACGGGTGCGCTGGTGGTCGCCGCCCTGCTGCTGGGCCTGGCCAATGCCATCGTGCGGCCGCTGCTGGTGCTGCTGACGCTGCCACTCACACTGATCACCTTCGGCCTGTTCCTGCTGGTGATCAACGCCGTGGTGCTGATGCTGGTGGCCAAGCTGGTGGAAGGCTTCAGCATCGACGGTTTCTGGACCGCCCTGTGGGCCAGCCTGTTCATGTCGGTGTTGAGCTTCGTGCTGGGCGCCTTCGTGCTCGGCGGCACGCCGGACTTCACCATCCAGACGGGCCCGGGGCCGGGGCAGGTCTGGCTGTGAGCGCAAGCTCCAGCGCCTCCCACTGCGTCAGCAGCTTCACCTGCCGCTGCAGGTAGTCCGTGGGGATGGCCTGCGAGCCCCACACCGGCACGCGGCCCGCGTATTCGCCCAGCAGCCAGAACTGGCGCACCGCCACGAAGGGCGCCAGGGCCGCGGTGTCGGCCTCGCCCAGCTCGCGCACCGCGCGATAGGCCGCGATGAACGCGTGCCAGCGCGCCATCGCCTTGTCGCTCCAGGCACCATCGACGGAACGCGGATGCAGCGACCAGGGATACACCGCGAGCTCGTAGGCTAGGTAGCCCGGGCCGATTTCGTCGAAGTCGAAGAACAGCGCCTGGCGTTCCCCGTCCTCCCGCACCGTCACGAAGTTGTTGTCGCCGTGCGCGTCGCCGTGGCACAGCACGCGGCTCAAAGGGCCGAGCGCCAGGATGCGGTCCCGCAAGCGCTGCCCCAGGGCCTCGAACCGGGGACGCAGATCGGCGGTCATGGTGGGGGCCCGCAGCAGGCGCTGCAGCGGTTGCATCAACAGGTAGTCCAGGTCCAGGGTATAGCGACTGGCGCTGGCATCGAAGCCTTCGGCCGCCGCGTGCAGCTGCGCCAGGCCCCGGCCAAAGGCCTCGATGTTGGCGGGCAGGTCGGCGGTCGCCTCGCCCTCCAGGTGCTCGAAGAGCATGAGCGCGCGCTCGCCTTCGGGCAGGCGCACCCGCAGGGCAACCTCGCCCCGCGCGGTGGGCAGGCTTGCGGCCACCGCGCGGCCTCGGGCCTGGAGGTGCCGCAAGGCCTCGGCCTCGAAACGCAGGTTGGGCTCGCCGCGCGGGCGCTCGGCGCACAGCCGGGCCACCACCCGGCGCCCGTCGGCCAGGGTGAGTCGGTACACCTGATTGAAGCTGCGGCGCAGGAATTCCCCGGCCACCACCTCGCCCAGCGCGTAGTTCGCCTGCACCACCCGGGCCACCGCGGCCGCGGTGGGCGTCGATTGCGCGATCTCCAGATCCATGGCCTGCGCCCCGAAGAAAAAGGGGCGCGATTCTAGGCCCGCAGCGGATACTGGCGCCTCGCCGCCCGCACGCCATGCCCCGCCCGCACCACCACGTCTACGTCATCGAGCTGCACCGCGACGTGCTGCTCGAACACAAGTTCCGCGCCTGCAACCCGGGCTACGTGGACGGCAGGCCCTGCGTCTACGTCGGCATGACCGGCCTGGACCCCGACGTGCGCTTCGACAAGCACAAGGCCGGCATCCAGGCCAATGGCTACGTGTTCAGGTACGGGCTGCGGCTGCTGCCGGACCTGTTCGAGGGCTTCAACCCGCTGCGCTACCGGGACGCGGTGGACAAGGAGATCGAGGTCGCCATCGACCTGCGCTCGGCCGGCTTCGGCGTCTGGCAGGCCTGAGCCGCCGGTCCGTTTCGGCCAGTCCGCTTCAGTGCGTGGCGCCGGCGCCCAGCGCCCTGTCCTGCCGCTCCTGCAGCGCGCACCGCACGGCCAGCCGCAGGCCGCGGACGATGCCGTCCAAGGCCATGCTGGGCCGCCCCTGCTCGGGCAGCCAGGGCACGTGCACGAAGCCCCCGCGCGCGTGGCGCAGGCCACGGCGCGTCGCCAGCGCGTGCATGAGGCCGTAGAACACGTGGTTGCAGACGAAGGTGCCGGCGGTCTGCGAGACCTCGGCGGCGATGCCAGCCGCCTGCAGCTCGGCCAGCATGGTTTTGATCGGCAGGCCCGTGAAGTAGGCGGCGGGCGCGCCGGGCCGCACCGGCGCGTCGATGGGCTGCGCGCCCGCGTTGTCGGCGATGGGCGCGTCGTCCAGGTTGATGGCCACGCGCTCCAGCGAGAGGGCGCCACGCCCGCCGGCCTGCCCCACGCAGATGGCCAGCGCGGGCCGGTGTTCGTCGAGCAGGGCCGTGAGGCGCCGCAGCGATTCGCCAAACACGGTGGGCAGTTGCGCCGCCACCACCGTGTGGTCCAGCAGGCGCTCGCCGTGCAGGGCCTGCACGGCCAGCCAGCTCGGGTTCACGCTCGCGCCATCGAAGGGGTCGAAGCCGGTGAGCAGGACCGTCGTCGACGGCGCGGAGGGCGGGCTGGGGTGGGCGGGCATCGCGCCAATCTACCGCAGGCGCCGCCGCCCAGGCCCCCGTCGCTCAGCGCCGCGCGACGCGGCCGCGCAGGTCCACCAGCTTGGCCTGCAGGCGGCGCTGGTTGTCCGCGCCCATGCGCAGCAGGATCTTCTGCCCGGCCGACAGGGCCTCCAGCTGCGGGTCGGCGTACTCGTAGCGCACCCAGGGCCGGGTGGACGGCACCTCGCCCTTCACCTGCACCAGCGCCACGGCTGGTGGCGCGGCGGGCACGGGCGTGGCGATGAGCTGGTCCAGCACCTGCACCAGGCGGTCGTTGAAGTAGCGGCCCGGAAAGCCCAGCTCCTCGTACGCCTGCTGGAACAGCGGGTAGAGGCGGCGGTACAGCGCCACGGCCCGGCCCGTGTCCACCGACTCGGCGAACTGCACGAAGGGCGTGTAGCGCGCGCTGTTGTCCGGAGCGATGGTTTCGCTGGCGCCATCGGCTGCCTTGGTCGAGGCAAAGCGCCCGGGGGTCGGGGTCACGGGCCACATCAGCACGGGCGCGTGCGAACGCCCCAGGTTGTCGACCGTGGCCACGGCGCGCTTGATGAAGCCGTCGAGCTGCAGGAAACGCAGCGCGTTCGGGCGGCCGAGCAGCTCGGCGAGGTGATCGCTCACGTAGGGGTCGGCGTCGGCCAGCGCGGGCAAGGGCGCGGGCGGGGCGCTGGATTCGGCCGCCGGGGGCTCCACCGGGTGCTGGATGGTGGGCGGCGCCGCGGGGGCCGGTTCGGCGGGCGCGGGCGGGGCGGATGGGGCGACAGCCACCGGCGGCTCCACCGGGGCGGGGGTCTGCCGGTCCTGGAGGTACCGCCAGCCGAAGTAGCCGGCGGCGGCCAGCGCCACGGCGGCCGCCAGGATGATGGGAAGGCGGGAGGATTCGTCTCGTTCGGGTTCGCGTGTCATGGCCTCGTCGTCTCCGGCAAGCTGGGGAGGCGGTCCATCCTACACCCCGGGGTTCTGCCGCACCACCGCGCAGGCTCCAGGCCGGAAACCATCGAAAAAATTCATATAAATCAAAAACTTACAAGAACCTAGACCATCGCCATCTGTTTCACCGGGGGCATGGAACTTCCGATTTAGCACTCCCTCCAACCGAGTGCTAATATTCTTGTCCGATACCCCGAGGAGGTCATCCATGTCCCATTCGCTGATTCCTGTGGCCGCTGCGCCGAGCAGCGATCTGGCCGTGGCCGGTTCCTGGTCGAACCGCTCGCTCACGCTGCCGCCGCTGGGCAATCTGGACGCCTACATTTCCGCCGTGAACCGCCTGCCCCTGCTCAGCCTGGAGGAGGAACAGGACGCGGCGCGCCGCCTGCGCGACCACAACGACCTGGACGCCGCCGGGCGCCTGGTCCTGTCGCACCTGCGGTTGGTCGTCTCCATCTCCCGCCAGTACCTGGGCTATGGCCTGCCGCACGGCGACCTGATCCAGGAAGGCAACGTGGGCCTGATGAAGGCCGTCAAGCGCTTCGACCCTGAGCAGGGCGTGCGCCTGGTGAGCTACGCCATCCACTGGATCAAGGCCGAGATCCACGAGTACATCCTGAAGAACTGGCGCATGGTCAAGCTGGCCACGACCAAGGCCCAGCGCAAGCTGTTCTTCAACCTGCGCTCGCGCAAGCAGGGCCTTCGCGCCGAAGCCGCCGACGGCGACACCCACCGCGAGGTGCTGAGCGACGCCGAAGTGGGCCTGGTGGCGCGTGAACTGAACGTCAAGCCCGACGAGGTGCGCGAGATGGAAACGCGCCTGGCCGGCGGCGACGTCGTGCTGGACCCGGGGCCGGGTGACGACGGCGAAGAGGCGTTCGGCCCCATCGCCTATCTGGCCGACCAAACGCAAGAGCCCACGGCGGTGCTGGAATCGGCCCAGCGCGACCGGCTCGCCACCGAAGGCGTGGCGCAGGCCATGGGCGAGCTGGACGAGCGCTCGCGCCGCATCGTGAGCGAGCGCTGGCTCAAGGTGAACGACGACGGCTCGGGGGGCATGACCCTGCACGAACTGGCCGCCGAGTACGGCGTGAGCGCCGAGCGCATCCGTCAGATCGAGGTGGCGGCCATGAAAAAGATGCGCAAGGCGCTCGCCGCCTACGCCTGATCCGGCCGGCGCGACGGCACAATCGCGCCCCATGCCTTTCTTTGCTCCCGTGTGGCGGCGCCTGCGCGCCGCCCTGGGCCTTTGCCAGGCCCTGCTCTGCCTCCCCGCCTTCGCCACTGACGCTGCCCCCTCCGATCCCGCGCCCATCGCGCTGGACGCGCGCCGGGCCACCATTTCCCTGGACGGCCGCAGCCAGCAGCTGCTGGACCCGACCGGCGCCTTGGGCATCGACGAGATCGCGGCGGGCCCCCCCGGCCTGAGCTGGCGCCTGCGCGGCGCGGACGAGCGCGTGGTGCTGTCGGGCCAGACCGCGCTGTGGCTGCGTTTCGACGTGCTGATGCGCGACACCCAGGCGCACTGGGAGCTGGAACTCGCGCGCTCGGGCACCGACGCCATATCGATGTACTACCGCGACGCCCACGGCCAGTGGCGCGTGCAGCGCGCCGGCGACCGGCTGGCGGTGAGCGACTGGGCCAACCCCGACCGCTACCCCGTGTTCAGCCTGGACGTGCGCCCGGACGAAACGGTGCGCTACTGGGTGCGGGTGGAGCACGCGCGCGTGCCCTTCTCGGGCGTTTTCCAGCTGCACGACCACAACACCCTGCGCGAGCAGCGCATCCACCAGCAGTTTGTCCTGGGCGCCTATTTCGGCATGGCCTTGCTGCTGACGGTGGTGGCGCTGGTGAACATGGCGGTGTTCCGCGACGCCGCCTTCGCAACCTACGCGATCTACATCAGCCTGCTGGGCCTGAGCATGGCCGCGTCCTTGGGCGTGGGCGGACAGTTCCTCTGGCCGAATCTGGTGCGCTGGAACCAGGAGGCGGAGTTCATCCTTCTGCCCCTGATGGGCCTGGTGGGCCTGATGTTCGTGCGCCAGGTCGCCCAGCCGCGGCGCATCGGGCGCACCCTGGACCGGCTGAGCCTGGCGCTGTCGGCGGCCTGGCTCATCGGCGTCGTGTGGGACCAGTCGCAGCCCAGCGCCTTGAGCCTGCAGGTCTTGAGCGCGCTGGGCACCCTGTCCATGCTCACCATCGCGGCCATGCTGGGCATGGCGTGGCGCAGCGGCGAGACCTGGATCCGCTGGTTCGCGGTGAGCATGGTGCCGGTCCTGCTGGCCTCTACCCTGCCGGTGCTGCGCAATTTCAACCTGTTGTCGTCGAGCTTCCTGTCGCAGTACGGCATCGTGATCGCCGCGGCCATCGAGGCGCCCTTGCTGTTCTACGCCCTGCTGATGCGTTCGCGGATTCAGCACGAGACCCAGGCCCGCGCCCATGCGCTGGAGCGCACCGAGCCGCTGACCGGCCTGACACACCGGCCGCATTTCCTGCTGCGCCTGCACGACAGCCTGGTGCGAGCCCAGCGCTACGGCCACCACAGCGCCCTGCTGCTGGTGCACCTGCACAACCACGCCGAGATCGCCGCCCGCCACGGCCGCGAGGTCGCCGACCGCGCGCTGGTGATCGCCGCCTCGCAGTTGCGCGCGGTGGCGCGCGACGTGGACACGGCCGCGCGGGTGGACGACGACAGCTTCGCGCTGCTGATGGAGGGCCCGGTGAAGCCCGATCAGGTGCTGCACACGGCCACCAGCCTGCTGGCCAATGGTCTGCGCCTGTCACCGCGCCTGCCCGCGGGCACCACGCTGCGCCTGCGGGTGGTGGTCGCGCTGCTGCCCGATGCCGACGGCGAGCTCGCTCAGGATGCCGCCGCCCACCTCGAGTGGATGCGCCAGGGCATGCTCACGCTCAGCGAAGAGCCGCGCAAGGCGATCCTGCGGCTGAACTTCTGAGCGCCGGGGTTCAGCTCTCGCGGCGCAGCGCGGGGAACAGGATCACGTCGCGGATGCTGGGGCTGTCGGTCAGCAGCATCATCAAGCGGTCGATGCCGATGCCGCAGCCGCCGGCGGGCGGCATCCCGTACTCGAGCGCGCGGATGTAGTCGGCGTCGAAGTGCATGGCCTCGTCGTCGCCGCCGTCCTTGGCGTCCACCTGGGCGTGGAAACGCGCGGCCTGGTCCTCGGCGTCGTTCAGCTCGGAGAAGGCGTTGCCGAATTCGCGACCGGTGATGTAGAGCTCGAAACGCTCGGTCACCTCGGGTCGCTCGTCGTTGGCGCGCGCCAGCGGCGAGATCTCGGTCGGGTGCTCCATGATGAAGGTGGGGTTCCAGAGCTCGCTCTCCACCTTCTCCTCGAAGAACAGCACCTGCAGCGAGGCCAGGCTGCGCTTGGAGAGCTGGTCCTTTTCCTCGTTGAGGCCGAGCTTGCGCAGCTGGCCGAGCAGCCAGTCGGCGTTGTCCACGTTCGCGCCCGCGTCGGTGTACTTGACGATGGCGTCGCGGATGGTCAGTCGCTCGAAGGGCGAGTCGATGTCGACCGCGCGGCCCTGGTAGCTCACCTCGCCCTCGCCGCGCACCGTGCGCACCACGTGTCGGATGAGCTGTTCCGAAAAGTCCATGAGGTCGCGGTAGTTCCAGTACGCCGCGTAGAACTCCATCATGGTGAACTCGGGGTTGTGGCGCACCGAGATGCCTTCGTTGCGGAAGTTGCGGTTGATCTCGAACACGCGCTCGAAGCCACCCACCAGCAGCCGCTTGAGGTACAGCTCGGGCGCGATGCGCAGGAACATTTCCTGGTCGAGCGCGTTGTGGTGCGTGACGAAAGGCTTGGCGTTGGCACCGCCGGGGATGGGGTGCAGCATCGGCGTCTCGACCTCCAGGAAGCCGTGCGACACCATGAACTGGCGCAGCGCCGTGACGGCCTGGCTGCGCGTGACGAAACGGCGGCGCGCGCCCTCGTCGGTCATCAGGTCCACGTAGCGCTGGCGGTACTTGATCTCCTGGTCGGCCACGCCGTGGAACTTGTCGGGCAGCGGGCGCAGGCTCTTGGTGAGCAGGCGGATCTTGTCGGCGTGAATGGTCAGCTCGCCGGTGCGGGTGCGAAACAGCGTGCCCTCGGCGGCCACGATGTCGCCCAGGTCCCAGTGCTTGAAGGCGTTGTGCTGGGCCTCGCCCACGCTGTCGTTGTTCAGGTAGATCTGGATGCGCCCGCCGCTGGGGCCCAGCGAGGCGTCCTGCAGCGTGGCGAAGCTGGCCTTGCCCATCACGCGCTTGAGCATCATGCGGCCCGCCACGCTGGCGCGCACTGGCGTGGCCTCCAGCGCTTCCTTGCTGCTCTCGCCATGGGCGGCGAACAGCGCGGCGGCGTTGTCCGTGGGCTTGTGGTCGTTCGGGAAGGCCACCCCCTCGCCCCGCTTCTGGCCCTCGCGCAGGGCCTTGAGCTTCTCGCGCCGTTCGGCGATCAGCTGGTTCTCGTCTTGCGCCACGGGGGCGGCGGTGTCGGGGGTGTTGGCTTGGCTCATGAAATGAAAAGCGGGTTGGGCGCCTGAATGGCGCGCAACCCGCGATTGTAGTTTTGCGACGGAACCCGCCGCGCCGCGGGGCCTGAGACCTATTCGCCCAGGTACGCCGCGCGGACCTTCGGATCGGTCAGCATCTGTTTCGCGTCACCGCTCATGATGATCTCGCCCGAGTCCATCACGTAGCCGCGGTCGGCGATCTGCAGGGCGCGGCTGGCGTTCTGCTCCACCAGCAGAATGGTCACGCCCTGCGCCGACACGTCGCGCACGACCTCGAAGATCTTGTCGACCATGATCGGCGACAGACCCATGGACGGCTCATCGAGCAACAGCACCTTGGGCTGGCTCATGAGCGCGCGCGCCATCGCCAGCATCTGCTGCTCGCCGCCGCTCATGGTGCCGGCCAGCTGGTCCTTGCGTTCCTTCAGGCGCGGGAAAATGCCGAACATGCGCTCGATGTCCTGCGCGATGCCGGCCTTGTCCTTGCGCACGTAGGCGCCCATCTGCAGGTTCTCGGTGATGCTCATGCGCGTGAACACGCCGCGACCTTCCGGCACCATGGCCAAGCCCTGCTTCACCAGGTCCCAGGCGCCCTTGCCCTTGATGCTTTGGCCCAGGTATTCGACGTCGCCCGCCTCCATGGCGAGCGAGCCGGTGATGGCCTTCATGGTGGTGGTCTTGCCCGCGCCGTTGGAGCCGATCAGCGTGATCAGCTCGCCCTCGCGCACTTCGAGGTCGATGCCCTTGACCGCCTTGATGCCGCCATATGAGACCTTGAGGCCGGCGACCTTGAGTAGTGTGTTTGCCATGCTGTTCTCCTGCCGACTCAATGCCCGCCCGTGCCGAGGTAGGCCTCGATCACCTTCGGGTCCTTCTGCACCTCGGCCGGCGTGCCGGTGGAGAGCTGCTTGCCGTAGTCGAGCACGGTGACGCGGTCGCACAGGCCCATCACGAGCTTCACGTCGTGCTCGATGAGCAGGATGGTGCGGTTGTCCTGGCGAATGCGGTCGATGAGTTCGCGCAGCTGGACCTTCTCGGTGGCGTTCATGCCGGCGGCGGGCTCGTCGAGCGCGATGAGCTGCGGGTCGGTCGCCAGGGCGCGCGCGATCTCCAGGCGGCGCTGGTCGCCGTAGCTCAGGGTGCGCGACTTGTAGTCGGCGAACTTGCCGATGCCCACGTAGTCGAGCAGTTCCTTCGCCCGCTCGGCGATCTCGCGCTCCTCGCGCTTGAAGCCGCCGGTGCGCAGGATGGCACCGAGCAGGCCCGAGTGCGTGCGCACGTGGCGGCCCACCATCACGTTTTCCAGCGCCGTCATTTCGGCGAACAGTCGGATGTTCTGGAAGGTGCGCGCGATGCCGGCGCGGGCCACCTCGTGCACCGCCGTGGGCGTGTAGGGCTTGCCGGCCAGCTCGAACGTGCCGCTGTCGGGGGTGTACAGGCCGGTGAGCACGTTGAAGAATGTGGTCTTGCCCGCGCCGTTGGGACCGATCAGTCCATAGACCTGGCCGCGACGGATTTCAATGCCCACGTCGCTGAGGGCTTGCAGGCCGCCAAAGCGCTTGGAGACGCTGGCGACTTTCAGGATGGTGTCTGTCATGCCGCGCTCCTCACTTGCTCAGGGACTTGCCGTGTTCCGGTGACGGCCACAGGCCCTTGGGACGCAGCAGCATGATGACGATCATGGCGAGCGCGATGAGCAACTGGCGCAGGATCTCGGGCCCCAGGCGGCCATCGGTCATGGCCGTGAGCGGGTGCGCCACGTGGCGCAGCAGCTCGGGCAGGCCCGCCAGCACCAGGGCGCCGAGGATGACGCCCGGGATGTGGCCCAGGCCGCCCAGCACCACCATCGCGACGATCATCACCGACTCCATGAGGATGAAGGACTCGGGGTAGACGCCGCGCATGAACGAGGCGAACAGCACGCCGGCAATGCCGCCGAAGGTGGCGCTCATGCCGAAGGCCGCCAGCTTGAGGTTGCGCGTGTTCAGGCCCATGGCCTTGGCGGCGATCTCGTCCTCGCGGATGGCCATCCACGCACGGCCGATGCGCGAATCCTGCAGGCGGTAGGCGATGACGATGGCCAGCACCACGAAGAACAGGATGAGGTAGTAGTACAGCGTGACCGACTGGAAGGTGTAGGAGAACCCCCCGATATCGATCGACAGGCTCTGGCTCATGCGGTGCCCGAAGACGCTCACCGCATCGACGTTGGTCAGGCCTTTGGGGCCGTTGGTGATGTTGATCGGCCGGTCAAGGTTGAGCATGAAGATGCGCACGATCTCGCCGAAGCCCAGGGTCACGATGGCCAGGTAGTCGCCGCGCAGCTTGAGCACCGGAAAGCCCAGGATCAGGCCGGTGACGCCGGCCACGATACCGGCGACCACCATCACGATCCAGAAGTTCATGTGCAGGCCGTTGGGGAAGGTGGCGGCCAGCCAGGCGAAGGTGTCGGTGAGGTGCGGCGAGGCCAGCAGGCCGTAGAGGTAGGCCCCGACCGCGAAGAAGGCGATGAAGCCGAGGTCGAGCAGGCCGGCGTAGCCCACCACGATGTTCAGGCCCAGGGCCAGCAGCACGTAGAGCAGCGCCACGTCGACGATGCGCACCCAGGAGTTGCTGCCGGTGGCCTGCAGCGCGAGGGGCAGGATCAGCATCAGCGCCGCGATCACCAGGAAGGCGATCAGCTTGACGGGTTTGGCGTTCAGCATGAGGTCTCTCCCGTCACGTCAGGCGCGGTCCGCCACGCGCTCGCCCAGCAGGCCCGAGGGTCGCAGGATCAGCACGAAGGCCAGCACGATGAAAGCGAAGATGTCGGTGTACTGGCTGCCCAGGAAACCGCCGGTGAGCTTGCCGAGGTAGCCGGCGCCCAGCGACTCGATCAGGCCCAGGGCCACGCCGCCGAGCACGGCGCCCGCGAGGTTACCGATGCCGCCCATGACCGCGGCCACGAAGGCCTTGAGGCCGGGCATGAAGCCCATGGCGTGCTGCACCGTGCCGTAGTTGGACGCCCACATGATGCCGGCGATGGCCGCCAGCATGGCACCGATGATGAAGGTGGCGGAGATGACCACGTCGGGCTTGATGCCCATGAGCGCCGCCACGCGCGGGTTCTCGGCGGTGGCGCGCATGGCGCGGCCGAGGTTGGTGCGGTTGACCAGCCACATCAGCAGCGCCAGCACGATGACCGTGGTGGCGAGGATGGTGATCTGGGTGATGGAGAGCACGGCGCCGAAGAAGTCGATCGGCTCGCGCGACAGCGTGGCGGGATAGGACTTGGGGTTGGGTTTCCAGATGATCATCGCCAGCGTCTGCAGCAGGATGGAAACCCCGATGGCGGTGATCAGCGGCGCCAGGCGCGGTGAGTTGCGCAGCGGCCGGTAGGCCAGTTTCTCGATGGTGAAGTTGAGGGCCGCGCAGACCACCATGGCGATGGCGGTGGCGATGATGAGGATCATCCAGCCGGCCATGTCGGGCGAGGCCTCGCGCATGGCGGTGATGATGGTCCAGCTGGTGAGCGCCCCCACCATGAGCACGTCGCCGTGGGCGAAGTTGATGAGGCCGATGATGCCGTACACCATCGTGTAGCCCAGGGCCACAAGCGCGTACATGCTGCCCAGCACCAGTCCGTTGAGGATCTGCTGTAGCAAGACTTCCATGAAAGGTTCTCCGTGGTTTTTGACCGCGGGGGTGCTGTTGCCGCGCCCCCCGTTTCAACCTAGCAAAAAACCCGCCAGAGGCGGCCTGGATAAGGCCGGGGGCGGGTCGGTGGTGCGCGATTGTAGCGAGGGGTATCCACGCACAGACTGGGTTGACACCCCTGAAATTCCAGGGAAAACCCGGGTCAGCCGTGACGGTATCAGTTCGTCTGAGGCCCCATCAATCCGCCTGATGGTTGAGGCGGCGCAGCTCGCGCAGCTTCTCGCCGATGCGGATTTCCAGGCCGCGATCGACCGGCTCGTAGAAGACCGGCGGCGCCATGCCCTCGGGGAAGTAGTTCTCGCCAGCGGCGAAACCACCGGCCTCGTCGTGCGCGTAGCGGTAGTCCTTGCCATAGTCCAGCGACTTCATCAGCTGGGTGGGCGCGTTGCGCAGGTGCAAAGGCACCGGCCGGGTGCCGTCGCGCTTGACGAAGGCGCGCACCTGATTGAAGGCCTTGTAGACGGCATTGGACTTGGGCGCCACCGCCAGGTAGACCACGCACTCGCCCAGTGCCAGTTCGCCCTCGGGCGAGCCCAGGCGCTCGTACACCTCCGCGGCGTCCAGGGCCAGGCGCAGCGCGCGCGGGTCGGCCAGGCCGATGTCCTCGGCCGCCATGCGGATCAGCCGGCGCGCCACATAGCGTGGGTCGACACCGCCATCCAGCATGCGCACGAACCAGTA
>NZ_MKSS01000077.1:0-24246 GCF_001897365.1 Hydrogenophaga sp. 70-12 | reverse complement strand
GGCGCGCTGCGCTACGTCGGCAACCCGGACCTGATCTCGCGCTCGCACTTCGCGCGCCACCTGGTGGACACCGGCGTCTGCAAGGACATCCCCGAGGTCTTCCGCCGCTACCTCAGCGAAGGCAAGCCCGGCTTCGTGCCGCACCGCTGGGCCGCGCTAGGCGATGCCGTGGGCTGGATCACCGGCGCCGGCGGCATCGCCGTCGTCGCCCACCCGGGCCGCTACAAGTTCACCCCCACCGAGGAATACGCCCTGTTCACCGAGTTCAAGCAGCACGGGGGCCGGGCGGTGGAGGTGGTCACCGGCGCCCACAGCCAGGCCGAGTACGCCAAGTACGCCGGCTTCTGCGCCGAGTTCGGTCTGGCCGCCTCGCGCGGCAGCGACTTCCACAGCCCCGACGAGAGCCACACCGACCTCGGGCAGCTGCCAGACCTGCCCGGCAGCGTGACCCCCGTGTGGACCCTGCTGGAAGAGCGGGTGCGTTGATGGGCGCCGCCGCGCCCCGGCCCGGTCAGGCCCTGGCCGGCATCGGCTTCCTGGTGGCCGCGACGGCCTGCTTCGCGGTGCTCGACACCACCGTCAAGGTGGTGGGCGCGGTGGTCTCGGTGCTGCTGGCGCTGTGGTTCCGCTACACCTTCCACGCGGTGGCGGTCACGGCCGTCATGCTGCCGCTGCGCGGGCGCGCGCTGCTGCGCACCGAGCACCCCCGCTACCAGGCGCTGCGCGGCGCGCTGCTGCTGTCGGTGAGCCTGGTGTCCTTCGTCGCCGTGCAGTACATGCCGGTGGGCGAGTTCACCGCCATCGTGATGGTCACGCCGCTGGCGGTGACGCTGCTGGCCGCCCTGTTCCTGGGCGAGCGCGTGGCCCCGCTGCGCTGGCTGCTGGTGGCGGGCGGCTTCGCCGGGGCGCTGATGGTGGTGCGCCCGGGCGGCGGTGTGCTGGGCTGGGCCGCGCTGATCCCGCTGGGAATGGTCTTCCTCTATGCCTGGTTCCAGATCCTCACCGCCAAGATGGCGCGCACCGAGGACCCGATGACCATGCACTTCTACACCGGCTGGGTCGGCGCCCTGATCGCCAGCCTGGCACTGCCCCTGGTGTGGCAGGCCGTGCCGGACGCGCGCACGCTCGCCCTGCTCTGCCTCATCGGGCTCATGGGCACGGTCGGGCACTTCCTGCTCATCCTGGCCTTCCAGCGCGCGCCGGCCTCCACCATCTCGCCCTTCCTCTACACCCAGATCGGCTTCGCGATGTTCTGCGGCTGGCTGGTGTACGGCCATGTGCCCGGCGCGCTCGAACTCGCCGGCATCGGCCTGATCGTGCTCTGCGGGGCGAGCGCGAGCTGGCTCACCGCGCGCGAGCAGCGCCTGCCGGTGGAGCCGCCGGAGGCCTGAGCGCGCCCGCACCATGACGGCCCTCACCGCGTCCGCCCCCGCCGCCCGCGCCCTCGCGGGCATCGCCTTGCTGATCGCGGCCACGGCCTGTTTCGCGGTGCTCGACACCACCGTCAAGCTGGTGGGCGCGGTGGTCTCGGTGCTGCTGGTCATCTGGTTCCGCTACCTGTTCCACGCGGTGGCCATGACGGCCTGGCTGCTGCCGCGCCGGGGCCGCGGCGCGCTGCGCACCGCCCACCCGCGCTTTCAGCTGTTGCGCGGCGCGCTGCTGCTCTCGCTCAGCCTCATGGGCTTCGTGGCGCTGCAGCGGATGCCGGTGGGCGAGTTCACCGCCATCCTCATGTTCACGCCGCTGGCCGTGACGCTGATGGGCGCCACCGTGCTGCGCGAGCGCGTGTCGGCCGGGCAGTGGCTGCTGGTGGCCGGCGGCTTCGCGGGCGTGCTGCTGGTGGTGCGCCCCGGTGGCGGCGACATCGGCTGGGCCAGCGCGCTGCCGCTGGCCATGGTGCTGCTCAGCGCCTGGTTCCAGATCCTCACCGCCAAGATGGCGCGCACCGAGGACCCCATGACCATGCACTTCTACACCGGCTGGGTCGGCGCCCTGGTCACCAGCGCCCTGCTGCCCCTGGTGTGGCAGGCCATCCCCGACGGGCGCACCCTGGGCCTGCTCGTGCTGGTGGGCATCGCGGGCACCGTCGGCCACCTGCTGCTCATCATGGCCTACCAGCGCGCCCCGGCCTCCACGCTCTCGCCCTACCTGTACTCGCAGATCGCCTTCGCCATGGCCTTCGGCTGGCTCGTGTTCGGCCACGTGCCGGGGGCGGTCGAACTCGCCGGCACGGCGCTCATCGTGCTGTGCGGTGCGCTCAGCGGCTGGCGCACCGCGCGCGGCCACCTGCCGATCCGCCCGCCGGAGGACTGACCACATGAGCCCCCACGCCCATCACTTCGTGTATTCGCTGCCCCCCGAGGGGGCGCAGACCGCCCTTGGGGCGGCCCGGCGGGTGGTCTGAACCATGTCCCAGCTCTTCAGCGTCCACCCCGACAACCCGCAGCCGCGCCTGCTCAAGCAGGCCGCCGCCGTGCTGCAGCGCGGCGGCGTGATCGCCGTGCCCACCGACTCCAGCTACGCCCTGGCCTGCCACCTGGACGACAAGGCCGCGGCCGACCGGCTGCGCCGCATCCGCCAGGTGGACGACAAGCACCACCTCACCCTGCTGTGCCGCGACCTGAGCGAGCTCGCCAGCTACGCCAAGGTGGACAACCGCCAGTACCGCCTGCTCAAGCTCGCCACGCCTGGGCCCTACACCTTCATCCTGGAGGCCAGCAAGGAGGTGCCGCGCCGCGTCAGCCACCCCTCGCGCAAGACCATCGGCCTGCGCGTGCCCGAGCACCGCGCGCTGCGCGAGCTGCTGGAGCAGCACGGCGCGGCCCTGCTGGCCACCACGCTCATCCTGCCCGGCGAGCCACACCCGCTGAACGACCCCGAGACCATCCGCGACCGCCTGCAGCACGAGGTGGACGCGGTGATCGACGCCGGCGCCTGCGCGCTGGAGCCCACCACCGTGCTCGACCTGGTGCCCATGGGCACCGGCGGCGAGCCCGAGGTGGTGCGCCAGGGCCAGGGCTCGCTGGCCCCGCTGGGGCTCTGAGGCCCCGGCGCCCGCGTCTGGGACAATCCGCGCATGGATATCGCCCTCATCGTCCAGACGGTCACGCTCTACGCCATCCCGGTGCTGTTCGCCATCACCCTGCACGAGGCGGCGCACGGCTACGTGGCGCGCCACTACGGCGACCCCACGGCCTGGCAGCTCGGTCGCGTCACGCTCAATCCGATGAAGCACATCGACCCCTTGGGCACCATCCTCATGCCGCTGCTGCTGTATTTCGCCACGGCCGGCACCTTCCTGTTCGGCTACGCCAAGCCGGTGCCGGTCAACTTCGGGCGGCTGCGCAACCCCAAGCGCGACATGATCTGGGTGGCCCTCGCGGGCCCGGCCTCCAACCTGCTGCAGGCCGCGCTGTGGCTGCTGCTGCTCTACGTGCTGCAGTCCATCGGTGTCAGCGAGCGCTTCTGGCTCGCCATGTGCCGCGCCGGCTTCGTCGTCAACCTGGTGATGTTCGCCTTCAACCTCTTCCCGCTGCCGCCGCTGGACGGCGGGCGCATCCTCACCGGCCTGCTGCCCTGGAAGCAGGCCGCCGCCTTCTCGCGCATCGAGCCCTACGGCTTCTTCATCGTGCTGGCGCTGGTGGTCACGGGCATCGTGGGCAACCTCTGGCTGCGCCCGCTCATGAACATCACCGGCAGCGCCATCGAATGGCTGCTCACCCCGATCCGTCTGCTCCTGCTCTGATATGAATCCCGTTCGCGTCCTCACCGGCATCACCACGTCCGGCACGCCCCACCTGGGCAACTACGTCGGTGCCATCCGGCCCACCGTGCGCGCCAGCCGCCTGCCCGGCGTCGAGAGCTTCTACTTCCTGGCCGACTACCACGCGCTCATCAAGACCAGTGGCGACCCGGCCCGCGTGCAGCGCTCCACGCTGGAGATCGCCGCCACCTGGCTGGCCTGCGGGCTCGACCCCGAGAAGGTCACCTTCTACCGCCAGTCCGATATCCCCGAGATTCCCGAACTCACCTGGATGCTCACCTGCGTGACCGGCAAGGGCCTGCTCAACCGGGCCCACGCCTACAAGGCCGCGCTGGACAAGAACGCCGCGGCCGGCGCCGAGCCCGACGACGGCGTGACCGCCGGCCTGTTCATGTACCCGGTGCTGATGGCGGCCGACATCCTGATGTTCAACGCCCACCAGGTGCCCGTGGGGCGCGACCAGGTCCAGCACCTGGAGATGGCGCGTGACATCGCCTCCAGCTTCAACCACCTCTATGGCGAGCACTTCACGCTGCCCGAAGTGGTCATCGAGGAACAGGTGGCCACCCTGCCCGGCCTGGACGGCCGCAAGATGAGCAAGAGCTACGACAACACCATCCCGCTGTTCGTGCCGCGCGAGCAGCTGAGGAAGCTCATCATGGGCATCGTCACCGACTCGCGTGCGCCCGGCGAACCCAAGTCCACCGAGGGCTCGGCCCTGTACCAGCTCTACCAGGCCTTCGCCAGCGCGGAGGAAACTGCTGCCCTGGCCAAGGCCTATGCCGAGGGCATCGCCTGGGGCGAGGCCAAGCAGCTGCTGTTCGAGCGGCTGGACCGCGAGATCGCGCCCCTGCGCGAGGTCTACGACGACCTGATCCAGGACCCCGCGCGCATCGAGAAAACCCTGAAGATGGGCGCGGCCAAGGCGCGCGCCACCGCCACCCCCTTCACCCAGCGCCTGCGCCACGCGGTGGGTCTGCGCCCACTGGACGCCCAGGCCGATAGGGCCGGTGCCTCGGCCAAGGCCGCCAAGGCGGCCCTGCCGGTCTTCAAGCAGTACCGCGAGAAGGACGGCCTCTTCTATTTCAAGCTCGCCGACGCCAAAGGCGAGTTGCTGCTGCAAAGCCAGGGTTTCGCCGCCCCGCGCGAGGCCGCCCAGGCCATGGCCCGGCTGCAAGCCGAGGGAAAGACCGCGCTCGATGCCTTGGCACCCCAATTGATTGCGCCCAATGATGTGGAGCGCGTCACGTCCGCGCTGCTGCAGTTGCGCGAATCGGCCACCTGAATTGGTTCACAATCGGCCCCCAGGCGGATAGCGCAACCCTCCTCCGCCTTCAGCGTGCCCCTGGGGAAGGGCGCCCGGCTATCGCCAAATCGGTTATATGCCGATATGCTGTGCCGTTAAACCAAATCATGAATTGCGCATCCTGACATGAGTATTTTTGTCATTGACGATCACCCGCTGATGCGCGAGGCCGTGGTCATGTTGCTGCGCCGCCTGCGCGCCTCGACCCAGGTGGTCGAGCTCGAGCGCCTGGCCTCGGTGAGCAAGGCCATCGCCGAACACGGCGAGCCCGAGCTCGTCTGTCTTGACCTGAAACTGCCCGACACCAACGGCGTCTCCGGTGTGCGCGAGATCCGTCAGATGCTGCCCGACACCTCGCTGATCGTGCTGTCGGCATCCCCTTCATCCGATTACGAAGACCTGGCCCGCGAGGCTGGCGCCGACGCCTATGTGGAAAAGTCCGCTGGCGCGGCCCAGATCGCCAAGGTGCTGCGCGAATTCCTGGCCGATGAGGTCGAGGACGAGAACGCCCCCACCATCCCCGACAAGCTGTCCAAGCGCCAGAAGCAGTTGCTCGTGATGCTGGACCGCGGCCTGTCCAACCGCGACATCGCCGAGCAGCTGCAGATCAGCGAGCACACCGTCAAGGTGCACCTGTGGCGGCTGTTCCGCCGCCTGAACGTGAAGAGCCGCTCCCAGGCCAGCCACCTGGCCCGCACCGCTGGCCTGCTGGACCTCTGAAGACCGAGCCCCTTCCCGCCAAAACCGCCGTCCACACGGCGGTTTTGTTTTGTCAGCCCCGTGCCACCACCGTGGGCTGCGGGTCGGCGGTGTCGTCCTGCTGGGTATAGGCCGGCAGCATCACACGAAACACGCTGCCCCGGCTGGCCTCGGACTGCAGCGCCAGTTGGTACCCCATGAGCGTGGCCAGCTTGGAGACGATGGTCAGGCCCAGGCCCAGGCTGTCCTCGGTGCCCTGGTGCTGGGAGACGCGAAAGAACTCCTGGAAGATGGCCTGCTGGTGCTCGCGCGCGATGCCCACGCCCGTGTCCCAGACCTCGAACACCACCATGTCCTGGCGGCGGCGCAGCGCCAGCAACACGCCGCCGCGCGTGGTGTGGCGCAGCGCGTTGGACACCAGATTGCCCAGGATGCGGCGCAGCACCACCGGGTCGGACCACAGCGTGATCTGCTGGGCCCGCGTGCGCAGCCGCAGCTGCTTGCCCGCGGCCACCGGCTCGAACTGCAGCGCGATGTCGGCGAACAGCTTGTGCACCTCCACGTGCTGCAGGCGCACCTTGTAGTTGCCGGCGTCGATGCGCGTGAGGTCGAACAGCGAGTCGAACAGCTCGTTGATGGCGCGCGTGGACTGCAGGATGCGCGGCGCGATGTCGCGCGCCATCTCGGGCTCGCTGGCCAGCCAGTCGGCGTACAGGCTGAGCGCGTGCACCGGCTGGCGCAGGTCGTGCGCGGCCGAGGCCAGGAAGCGGTTCTTGGTGGACACGGCGCGCAGCGAAGCGCGCGTCTGCAGCGTGAGCGAGTCGATCAGTTCCTGGTTGGAGAACTGCAGCTCGAAGCTGGACCGGTAGACCTGGTGCAGGCGCACGCCGGCCATCTGCAGCAGGGCCCAGAAGACCACCAGCACCGCGAACAGGGCCGTGGTCTGCAGCGGGTCGGTGCGATCGAAATGGAGGACGGTGGCCAGCACCAGGCCGATCAGGGCGGACAGCGACAGCGCGTTGGTATAGGAGCGGTAGATGGGCCGGTAGGCGCTGTAGGCGGCCAGCGTCACCAGGCCCTGCCCCACCACCAACAGCGCGCAGATGAACTGGGTAATGAAACTGGCTTGCAGGTAGCTGAGCGCCACGGGCCCGCCCCAGAGCAGGCCGATGGCGGGCCAGGACCAGCCGTAGCGCTCGATGAACGCCTGGCGCTGCGGGCCGTCCACGCTGTCGTAGCGCAGGCGGTAGATGCCAATGAGTCGAAAACGGAGCACCAGGCTGATCAGCATGGCCGCCGTCCAGAGCACCAGGGCCGGGGTGGAAACCTCGCCGGCCATGAGGTAGACCAGGATCGGCAGCGACAGCCCGCCCAGCAGCAGGGTGGACCCGAGGTTGTCCATCATCACCCCCACGAGCTGGGAATTGACCCAGGCGTCGCGCACCTCTGGCGCGGCCGGAACGTGCTGGTGGGTGGCGGGCTGGGTGTCGACGAGCATGGCGGCGGCGGAAGGGTCGCGCGATTGTGCACGGCGAAACGGCGGCTGCGGCGGAACCTGGAGGGGTTTCGCCGCCTGCTAGAATCGCGGGCTTCGACACGGAGAGATGGCAGAGTGGTCGAATGCACCGGATTCGAAATCCGGCGTACAGGTTCTCCTGTACCGAGGGTTCGAATCCCTCTCTCTCCGCCAGCGAGTCTGGAGCCCCTGCAGTGCAGGGGCTTTTTTGTTGGGTGAATGCGAGGCGGGGCGCGGGGTTGCGGAGGGCTGGGAGGTTTCTCTTGGCTCTCAAAAGTACCGGGAGCGGCCATCTTGGGCGGGCCACGAAGGGTTTTCTCTCAAACCCGGGATTCGGCCGATCCCAATAGGGCTGGGTCGCCACATCTGCCAACGATGTGGTCAATCGCTCGCGTCACGGCTAGTTCGACCGCGCAACAATGCACCGGTCAGCCCAATGAATCCATCGCCTTGGACAACGGGACGCGCCAGACCGATGAAGTGAAGCTAAGGCAGCGCTCCAAAGTCCGGACTGCAGCGGTTGGGGTCGTTCGCGGCTGTGGACCGGATTCACGGTACTGGGCAACAAGCTGTCATCGGCTAACAACACAGCGCGGCAGCATCTATGACTGGTATCGAGGGAGCTGCAGATCGCCCAGATTGACAGTGTCAGGAAATGGTGATTCCGAAGCCTGTACTGCTTGAGCTGTTCGTTGATCTCCGAGACTCGGGTCTCGCCTTCTCGGTACGAAAGAAAGGCCTCATGCGCGCGTTGTCGTGGATCGGTTGCACTGTGCACTCCCTGCCTTGTTGTCTCCCGCTGCGGTCTCGACCTTATCGGCGCAACGCCGCGCGCGGGGCGGGGATTCCGTCAGGGCCACTGGCCGGCTCCGAAGCGTCTGCGTCGTCGGATTCATCGAACACGAGGCGCAGCGCATACGGCACCGAACGGGGCCGGGTCACGCCCGCGAACATCACCAGCAGCCGCTGCACCTCGTGACGGAAGAAGCCCGCCGGCGGCACATGTAGCTCCAACCGTGCCGTGAGCAGGTTGTTGTCGTCGATAGCGGGATCCTTGCGCTCAGCCTTGCCGCGGGCTTGGCGCAGCTGCGTGGCCAGGGCTTGGGGTGTGGCGCCTTTTCCCGGGGACGCAACCGAATCGGCCAGGCGCCGCAGCAGCGCATTAATGGGAGGCAGCTCGCCCTCGGTCAATCGCTCAGCCACGCGGACCGGATTCAGGTCCACCGGGAAGTTGATCGAGGCCAGAGCCTGTTGAACGGACGCCCAGGCGTGCTGTGACGCCGCGCCCGCGGGCTGTGCGTCCGTCAGCAGCTGTTCCCAGTGAGCGTCGGTATCGACGTGGATCACCGATCCGGTCAAAGTGGCCAAGTAGAGCGCGGACTCCATGTTCAGGCCCTTGTAGATCTGGTGCTGCGCACCGGCTTCTCCCACGGGCAGCGGCTGCAGGAGTAGGTATGGGTCGGTCTCGGCTTGGCGCCGAAAGTAAGCGACCATCTGATCCACCATCGCGTCGCCAGCGTCGGGGGCATGCTTGGCAATGTGGCGGCGCAGGGAGTCTTCCGGCAGCATCCGGATCATGCGGCGGACCTCATCCTCCGCGAGCTTGAGCCGTTGGTGCAGGCCACCCTTGGGCGGCTTCCACCCGGCGGTTCGGCGGGTCAACACCTGCCTTACTTGCTGGCCGAGAGGGGTACAGACCTCGCCGGGATCCGGCACGAAATGGACGAGGCCGGCACGGATGTACGGCTCCAGCTTGAGCAGCAGCAGGACGTTCTTGAGCGTCTGCATCTTATGGCCGGCGGGCGAGTCGATGGGGCTGAACTCGGGCCTCAAATTCCGCGCCACGAAGAACGGGTTCACGAGCACGATCTCGTCGATGTACGGCAGCCAGCCCACCACCGCCGCCTCGACCGTGCGCGGATCGGCCAGACCGAGGAAGACCGAGCGTAGCTTCTTGGGATGGGGACGCGGCAGCAGCGCGGCGAGGTCAGTGTCGTCAGGCCAGAGGGACGAGAAGGCACCGTTGATGCGCCGGACCTGGTCGTCGCTCAGGGTGCGGCGCACGTCTTCCCAAGTCGCACCATCCTGCATGCCGAGGATGCCGGTGACGACATTGCAGAACATCAGGTTGCGCTCGCGCAGGCCGTAGACCTCCCACGGCGGGCGCTCGGTGAGGGGCAGGCGCTGGCAGCAGTCCTTGAAGGCGTACGCGCTGCCGCAGCCGCAGTAGTCGTTGGCGGCGACGTTCTTGCGCGGCGACTCGCGGGTCAGGAACTCGTGGGCTTTGGATGTGCGGCCGTGCTCGTCCCAGTACCCCGAGCTGCCGTCCTTGTAGCCGACGTAGATCTCACCGCCGAACTGCCAGAGGTTGGACTTCGGCAGCAGTACTTGGGCAATCTGGGCCCAGGTGCCGCGGTAGTGCCGCTCAGGGTAGAGCCACTCCTTGTTGGCGGCCGCGATGCAGCGCTTGGCACGCGCCTTGAGCAGGTGGTTGATCGCGATCACTTCGTCGCGGGTCAGGCGACGGTCGCGGATGAAGGCGTCCGTGCGCACCATGCCCATGCCTTGGTGCCGGGCGTTCGTGCGAAGGCGCGTCAGATCTTTCCGGTCGGGCGTCTTGGCGTATTCGAGGTGCGTGAGGATCAGGCAGGTGTTGGAGTCGAGCACGAACACTGTCTGCGTGCCCAGCGACGCCACCATCGGGTCCAACGGATACGCGCAGTCCGGCGCGGTGGGATCGATCTGCGGGTTGTAAACCGTCACCGGATGGTCCGTCACGATGAACTTCACGTCCGAGTCAACCGCCGAGACGACCTCCCGCACGCTCTCGGCCCACATCGTGCAGTGCATGATCCGCAGGGCCTGCATTTCCACCATCAGGTCGATCTGGTCCAGCTTGCCGTAGCAAGAGCGGATCCAGTCCAGCCCCTTGGGCGTGCGTAGCTTCTGCGCGGCCATGTGCTCGAAGAAGTCCTCGAACGAGTCGTGGACGTCGGCGTGATCGCCCTTCGCGAAGGCGAGCACCGCCCTGGCCCCCTGGTCGTCGATGGCGCCGAACAGGTGCTTCTCGATGTCGTCGTTAACGATCGAGCCGAAGTGCGTGGTGTACAGGTCGTACTCCACGAAGCAATTCACAGGGCCCCATTCGTGGAGCGCCTTGCGCGGGACCTGGCGGCCGTCAGGCAGCGTCTTGCGGTCCGGATCGAGGTTGAGGTGGAACAGACGAGACTGGCCCGGAGCGAGGAAGCCGCGTTGGTACCACTGCGGGACGTAGTGGTTATTCCGGGTCTGCTGGTCGGTCATCCGCTCACTTGGGTCGTTCGGAATCCTGATTGTCGTTTGGCCTTCTCCGACCTGGGCGCGCTCATACGCTCGCGACGAGGTCGTTCATGCTCTTGAAGTGAGTCGGATCGCTCTGCTCGATCAGGGCAAACAGATCCCGCAGCACCGACGGCGTTTCGGCCAGCATTGACGGGTTGTGTTCGGGGTCCGCAATCTGGTCCAGGTGCGAGAAGGCGTTCAAGAACCGCAGGATGCGCGTCTTGGCGGCGCTGTCGTGGTCGATGGCATCGAGCTGCTTGTAGAGGTCACCGGTCAGGTGAGGAACCCGGAAAGCGAGAAACGCTTCAAGCAGGCGCCGGGCCATGTTTGGCAGCGCGTAGTACGCCTCCAGCGTCGGTGCGTCTGCCTTCTTGGACTCTTCCTGGAGGCGCTTGAACAGGTAGTGGTACTCCGACTCGTAGCCCTTGAGCAGCGGATCCAGCTCGGAGAGCCTCGCGCCGCGCACGCCGCCCTTGATCTCCGTGGACAGCATGTAGAACCGCGCGGGGTGGAGCGCGGCATCCTTCTTGTTCTGCTGCGGCAGTTTGTCGAACCAGAGCCGGACCTGACGGAAGAACGTGAAGTTGTGGGTCAGCACAAACAGCTGGCCCGCCGCCGCCGTTCTGGCCTTCATGTAGCCGAACGCGCTGAAAAGAGAGTTCGCGTCGAGACTGGAAACCGGGTCATCAATGACGACGATGCCCCTCTCCAGATCGAAATCGGTGGCCTTCAGTGACTTCAAGAAGTACAGGAATGCGATGGACGTGCGCTCACCATCGCTCAGGTACAGGGCGGGCTGGTCGCCGCGCATGATCTTGTAGCCGTTCTGCTCGACATCGAAACGCAGTTCGTCGCGCCCGAGATACGAGGCCAGTTCCTTGTTCAGCTCCTCGGCGGGGCGCCGGTGTTGGCGCACCTGTTGCTCAAGCTCGGCGATCCGCCTTTTGAGGTCGTTGGCGGTGTCCGTCGCCGTCTTCAGATCGGCTGTGGCGTTGGAGAGCGCGGCGGACTTCGTCTTCCAATCGGGCAGGGCGCGGAGCAGCTCATCGCGGGCCAGCGCCTTCCTTGCGTTGGTGACAATGGCCTCGAAGTTCGAGGTTTGCCGGTTGTGCTCGGTTATCAGCTCGCTGAGTCTCGCAAACGCGGTCTGCCCGAGCGCTGTACCGACGACCGCCATTCCGGCGTACAGCCCGCGGAAGAGCGTTTCCCACCTGCTCGCCGGTACCTCATCGGGTTTGTGGCTGCTGATGAACTGCATAAGCTCCATGCTCTTGAACGGCTCATCCCGCTTGGCGTGCAGGGCCCGCAGCAGGACATCCAGCGCCGATGACATCATGCTCGCATGGCCGTTGAGGGACTTGAGCGCCTCCTCGTAGGCGGTGCGCAGGTTGCCGTACAAGGCCTCCTTGGGCGGGATCTCCAGCGATTTCTGAAACGCTTGGGCCTTCTGGACCTCGTCGATCAACTGGTCAAGCACTGACTGGAATCGCTTGAACTCGTCGTTGAAGTGGTCTTCCAACTGCTGGACGCGCTCGGGCTTCAAGGGGCCTCCGCAGAATTCGCAGGTGTCGGTCGCGTTGTCCCCGTTATGCAGCGCCAGGCCGGAGCCCACCCAGGTGGCAAGTGCTGGGTTGGTTGTCAGCCGTTCCACTACTTTGGACACGACGGAGCGCTCGAGGGCCGCTCGCGTCTTGTTGGTCAGATCGACAAGATCGGGAAAACCCACCGATGGCTCATCGACGGGGTCCATGATCGAGCTGTTCCTCGCGGCGAGATACTTCTTGCGGTCCGCCTCTGACAGCTTGGTTGGCGCGAGGGTGGCCTGAACGAGGTTCGCAATGTCCGCCTTGAAGTTGGCGGCGTTGTAGTTGTTGTACGGGCCACCGCCGGCGACCGTCAGCAGGTTCTTGATGCCCTTGGCTTCTTCGGAGCAGAACGACTCGTAAGCCGTGCTGGCGGTGGCCTCATCCTCACGATGCTTTACCGCCTGCGCTAGCGCCTTGTTCAGGTGAATCGCGAGCTGTTCGATCTGCTTTTGCTTGTCGACGCTGTCCTCCCCAAGGAAGAACACGGGCGGGAGCTGCTGGCCACCCGACTCGAAGATGCTGCGGTCGACGGTATCCCGATTGAAGACGCGCAAGGCGGGTAGTGGCGCGGAGCCGAAGTCAGCACCGTTGACGACCGCTTGGTCGACGAGCACCTGAACCTGGCCATCGGAGAGCGGCTGCTTGCGCTGGAGGTGCCGGAAGATGGTGGACAGGGAAGTCTTGCCCGCGCCGTTCCATCCGTAGATGACGTTGTAGCGGCTGAAGTCATGAAGGCCTGTCGCGGGCCAGCTGAAGTCCCGAAAGATGCGATAGCTGTGGGCCTTCACAAGGCGTGCAATCCTCATCCAATCTCCCTGGTTTCTCTGACTCGTGCAGGGGGCGCCTCGCGCTGGGAACGCTCACCTGCATCGGAGCCATTCCATGACGGCTTGGCACGTTATGTCATCTTCGTGAGCACCTTCGGTCAATCGTCCTCGGCTCCATCGAATTCAAAGGCCGAGAAGTCACTTGCAATTATTGCCTTCTCAAGATGGCCGTCCACGTCAGGCGGTTGTTTGAAGCGCATCGTTCTCATGTCGATCAAGTCCGCGACCGAGCTGTCTTTGAGGTTCTTCGGCACCACGATAGATGTCTTGGCTTCGCCATACAGGTTCGCCGCCGTGACGACGGCATCAATGCGAAATTCATCCGCGTGCGGGTCTGCCCGACCAATGACAGCGTACTCGTACTCCAGGCCATGGCGAAAGTCCGCGCATGCGATCTGCACCTCTAGGCACCGTTTCGGAGCCTCGAGCACCACGAACTCGTGTTTCCCTGGCTGCGCCATAGAGCGGATTGAGTCTTGCAGCGTGCGCGGCATGTGAAAGTCCATCAGAGACCCCCGCTTTGGCCTCGGAGCGGAAGGCCCTGAAGGACTGGCCAACACATACCTCTCGTTGAACCACCCTCCCGTTGCCGTCATGCGTATAAGCAAGGACTCCGCAGGCACCTGGCCCGTGTTCTCTATCCGGAAACGAATCTTGAGTTGCCCGTAGTTCAGCTCGATCTTCCGCTCGTAATCACGAACGAAGTGAGGCACCTTGTTACGCTCCCAATTTTTGTAGCGCTCGTCCAAAGTATGGTCATAGTCGCCCACGATCGAAGTGAACCCCGAGCGCTCCTGCTCCGGCAAGGGACTTAGCCGGATGATGGTCTCCTGAATTGCCCTCCTCTCGTCAGGCGACAAAGCCCGAACTCGGTGCACATCCACGGAGGGTTGGCTTGTACTCAGATGCAGTGAAAGCTGGGGCTCACGGTCCTTCATCGCGTCCAACTGACGCTGAAGATTGGCAGCCTTCTTCTCGGCCTGGGAAACCTCTTTCGGGCGAAGCCAGGTTTCGCTGACCTGATGAATGTTCAGTCCATGGCGTTTCGCAAGGTGGAGAGGACGAATGTCTTGGCTCACCACAACACGTGCATCCGGGGAAGGCCCTTGGGCAGACATTGCCTGCGCTACAACGCGCGCATCCGGCTCGTCTCGGTCAAGCTCGGGGTACTGCTCCCAATCAACGCGTGTGCAGTCGGCCAGCGCGATCTCTACCCGAGGTGCTGGCGACTCTCGAACTAGGACGGTGGACTGGCCTTCAAGCAAGGGCCGCAACGTCCGATTGAAGCGTCGGGCGTGATCAGCAAGCCGCGCGTGGTTCTTCTTGGAGTCCACCTCCTGCATCACCGTCGGCACCACCAGAACTAGGATGGGGCCGGTTGCACTGATCTCTTTCCAAGGGAGCTCGCCCAGTGCGGAACACTCAAGGGCAACGTTCGAGTCGATGAACGCGACGACCGGATACTGCTGCCAGTTGATGATCATTGAGATAGTGTGACGCAATTAAGGCAGTCGTAATGTAGGGTTCTATGAGCTGCTGCGAACTCAGCCAGCTGGTGAATGTGTCGCTGCCACAGCGGATGCGGCTGACACCGCCGGCTGCCCGCGTCCTCCGTCCTGAGGCACCGAGTGGTTTCTTTCCGTGCCGACGCGCACGAGGCGCGGGCTGATGGCCAGGCCTTCCTACTTTTCCGACAAGACACCGCCCAGGCCGGCCAGCGTGGCGGCCCGCAGCTAGGTCCAGGCAGGACGCGGCCTGCTTGGCCGTTGGGTGGCTGGCGCTCGACGGTACCGAGATGGCTCAGGTCCTGAAGCGCCGACAGACCTCTCCGCGAGAGCAGGTCCGCGATGCCCGCCGACCGCTACGGGTCGGTCGCGCCAGTTGATCGGCCGTTGGAGCTGCCGTTGAACCCGGGGGCATCTGAGCCCTAGGTAGGCGGGGGCACGCCCCATTCAGAATGGGCCGGTCACGGGGGACATGCTGCCATTCGACTGCGATTCTGTCCATCGACCGGTGTCCGCAACAGCGGTCGATGCGCTGTCGACGTAGGGTGACGTCTCTCAGTCTGGAGCAGTCGATGCCGCGGCTCAACACGGCGAAAATTCAGATGCGCCTTGCTCCTGCGCTCCATACCGCTACACCGTCTCCAATGCCCTCCAAGCCTCGCGCTTGCCCATATCCATCGCCACAAAGTGCCGTTCGAGCATCGAGGTACGTGGAGTGACTTGGCAGGACTCCCACTTCCACAGGCTCAGGGTAGAGATGCCAAGCAACTGAGCCATTTGTTCCTGGCTCATGCCAAGCGATTGGCGCTTCGCCTTCAGCCGCTCAGCGCTGAAGGTACGTTTGCGCCCGGGACGGCCAGCAGTCTTGTCATCGGTCGCAACAGGCGCGGTGTGCGCGATTGCCTTCCGCGCGGGGCGCAGCTGAACGCTCAGGTCTTTGACCGCGCGCTTGAGCGACGCGATTTCAGACCGGTATGCAGTTGATGCCTTGCGCAGCGAGGCAATGTCCTCGCGGACTTCCTTGCGGGCGATGCGCGATATCTCTTGTTTGAGCGCTTGGGCGAAGTTCGGCGTTCACAGATAGTACTCTTCTGGCGAGTGTGGCCCACTCGAGCCGCCACCTGAGCGAACCGACCTGTGCGTGGCGGTGCGGCTGTTGCAGCCCTGAGGAAAACGTGTCCACTCGCGTGTTGGCGCCGAGCGTGCAGACGTGATCCACTTGATCCTGTTCGCCTGACCGGAAGGAGGCGCCGATGACATCACGTGCTGTTGCATATGTTCGCATGTCGAGCGATCGACAAGAACTGTCAATCGGCACCCAGCTTGCGGCAATCCAAGCCTATGCCGAAGTCCAAGAACTCGAGCTGGTGCGAATCTATGAAGATTCGGCCAAGAGCGGGCTCAACATTGCCAACCGGGAGGGCATGAAGAGCCTTCTTCGCGACGTCTTGGACACCCCGCGTCCTTTCGACGTTGTGCTGGTCTATGACGTGAGCCGGTGGGGTCGCTTCCAGGACATCGATGCCGCTGCGTACTACGAGTACACCTGCCGGCTTCATGGTGCAAAGGTGATCTATGTCGAGGAAGCCTTTGGCACCGACGAGGAGCCGATGACAGCGCTTCTGAAGACGCTCAAGCGGGCGATGGCGGCTGAGTATTCCCGTGACCTCAGCGTGAAGAGCCGGGCCGGCCAAGACCGCGCTGTCCACCTCGGCTACCAGATGGGGCAGCTTCCCTGCATCGGACTGACGCGGATTGCCATCGACCGCCTCGGCAACAGGCGCCCGCTGGCCAGGGGGCAGTGCAAAGCCATGCAGAGCGAACGCATTGCCTGGGTGCCAGGCCCACCCGATGAGGTTGAACTGACCCGCCGGATCTTCAGCCTCTACGCCGACCACAATGGCTCAATCAAGGGCGTAGCCCAGCAACTGCGCATGGAAGGGAAAGTAGGGCAGGACGGCCGACCGTTCACCACCACGCGGGTTGACAACCTGCTGAGGTGCGAGGCCCTCGCGGGAAACTTCGTGTGGGGCAGCGAGCGTTACGCCGCGGGCCCGGCAAAGAAGCGACGTCCTCCCACGCGAGCCGACAACGTCATTGAACCAGTGATTCCAGCCGACCTTTGGAAGCGCACCCAAGAGAGGCTGTGGGTGCGCCGCCGGCTTCGACGGGACAAGGAGCAAATGATCCAGGTGCTCCGGGAACGCCTGGCGGAGAACCCGGGGCTGAACTGCCTGGACCTGGAGGCCATGGGCATCCGATCAACCCGGGCGTACACCAACGCATTTGGCTCAGTGTCACGGGCTCTGGAACTGGCGGGGCGCGATCCTAGGGTTGTGCGTGCGCAACATGAGCGCCAGAAGTTGGTTGGTAGGCGGGTCGGTGACCGAATTGGCCGAGACCTCGCTGAGTTGATGCAGGCCAACGGCCTGAAGTGCCGCCAGCACCCTCGCAGTCGGGTGCTCGTGTTCAACGAGGCCGTTCGCATGCGCTTGCAAGTGCTCTGGCCCCGAATCAACCGTGGTGTGCGGCGCTGGCACGTACTGAAGGCGCGACGGCCCATTGCAGACCTGGTGCTGCTGGCGCAAATGGACGATGAAGACCACGCCATGCGCTTTGTGTTGCTTGATCGAACCGAGTACCGCAACACAACGCCATGGCTCGACGAGGAACTTCCACCGTACCTGACGCCGATCACGACGGGCCAGAGTCTTGTCCAGGCGATGCGAGATCGGCTGGCAAGCATTTCGCCCGTAGCCTAGGCTGATTGCGCGTCCTCGGCGGCCGAAGGCGGTTCGGTCTTCTGCTCGTTGACGATTGACATGGCGACTAGCACCGAGACTTGCTCGGCAGCCTTCTGCCAAGACCATCCTGGGGGCATTCGCGCAGCGTCTGTCTCCTCCAATGCCAGGAGGACGCGTTGCTCCAGGGTATCGCGCAGCGCCGTGACTCTGGCGGGATCCAGCGACAAGCCCTTCGCGACGCGGTGAGCCATGATGATGTCGAGTGCTAGGCGCATGCGCTTGCGCAGCTCGATCGGATCGATGTGCTCAGGAGCCATTCACAAAGAATACCCCGTTCGGAGATGAATCGCATGGGGATGGCAGACCTCAACGGAGGCCCCTTTCAGCGGACGGATACCTGCTTCAGACTGGGTGCTGCCTGTGGTTTCTCCTGGCCAAACGACCGGTTCTGCTCGTAACGGCCATTCGACCACCGTCAAAGCTGCTGAATGGGCAGTCATGACGGTTTGAGAACGAATCTGCAACCTCCCGGTTGGAACTGTTGCGGGCACCTGTTCAGTGCCCACAGATACCGGTATCGTTCGGCCCAGGAGTTCAAACTTGTCCTCAGCCATCAAAATCTTCCAGGGGCGTTTCGGCAGGGTTGCACTGCTGGACATGGACGCACCACTGGTAGGGCATGCCCATCATCATTGCCACATCCTGATCAAGGCGGGAGGTGCCGACAGCGCCTTCAGCGTGAGGGGAGAGCGGGCACCGCTCACGGACGATACGGCCGTGCTCGTGAACGCCTGGGAACATCACGCCTACGAACACGAAGCGCCTCCGGGGGCACGTACGTTGATCCTGGCGCTTTACATCGAGCCCGGCTGGCTTGCCGAACTGCAGCGCTCGCTGGCTCTATCCGGGCACCCGCGCTTCTTTCCCGAACCCTGCGTGCGACTTACCGAAGCTACCCGCAAGATGGTGGAGGAGTTCGTGCTCGAACTCTGGTGGGACGACGAGGTCTCCCCCGGGCGCCTCGAGGATCTGCTGTTCAACCTCATCATCGCCGTGGTCGAGAGCTATTCGGGTTGGCGTGATCTGGCCAGCCTGCTGCGCAGCAAACCGCCGGTGGCCATGGACCCCCGCATCCGCCAGGCCATCGCCCTCATGCGCCAGGACGTGGCGCGTGAGCTCGACGTCGACGGACTGGCCGCCGCCACCGGTCTGTCGCGCGCCCACTTCTTCACGCTGTTCCAGCGCGACACGCGCGTGACGCCGCTGGTTTACGCCAACGTGCTGCGTTTCGAGGCGGCGGTGCAGCGGCTCACCCACAGCCAGGAACCGGTGGGCGATGTCTCGCACGAACTCGGCTTCTCCGCGCCCAGCCACTTCTCGCGCTTCTTTCGCGCGCACCTGGGCATCACGCCCAGCGACTACCGCCGCAAGGTCAACCTGTTCGAGCCGCCGGCCGGCCCACGCTCGCACGTGATCTGAGCGCGGCCGAAAGTCACCAGACTTTTTGGATAGCCGGCAGATCGGCCGGTCATTCGCCCGACGCTGGCGATAACGCGCGCACCTCCTGCCTCCTGACACTGGCGCTGCACATGAACTGCAGCCGCCACATCGGCACAGGAGACAAGCTTGCACGCAGAACCTTCACTGGTGGGTGCCGCCCGGCAGGCCTGGGTCGGCCAACGCATAGAGCGGGTGGAAGACGATGCCCTGCTGAACGGTCGCGGCGCCTACGCCGATGACCTGGGCACACGCCCGGGCACGCTGCACGCGGCGGTCCTGCGTTCTCCTCATCCGCACGCCCGGCTGCTCGGCATCCACACGCAAGCTGCACTCGCGCTGCACGGCGTGCGCGCCGTGCTCACCGGCGCCGACGTGCAGGCCTGGGCTCAGCCCTTCGTGGTGGGTGTCAAGCAGCCGATGCAGCACTGGGCCCTCGCCGTGGACCGCGTGCGCCACGTGGGCGAACCGGTCGCGGTGGTGGTGGCCGAGGACCGCTACATCGCCGAGGACGCGCTCGATCTGCTGCGGGTCGAATACGAGCCCCTGCCAGTGGTGATGGACATCGAACGTGCGTTGCAGGATGGCGATTTGCCGCTGCACGAGGCAGTGGGCAACAACGTGGTGTCGGACCGAGAGTTCTGTTACGGCGACCCCGGGTCGGCCTTTGCCCAACCCGGCGTGCGCACCGTTCGCACCTCCGTGCACTACCCGCGCAACAGCTGCTCGCCCATCGAATGTGGTGTGGTGATCGCCGAGCACCTGCCTGGCGACGAGGGCTACGACGTGCTCTCGAACTTCATGGGGCCGTTTTCGCTGCACGCGGTGATGGCCATGGCCCTGAAGGTGCCGGGCAACAAGCTGCGCCACCGCGTGCCCCGCGATTCGGGGGGCAGCTTCGGCGTCAAGCAGGCGGTGTTCCCCTACGTGGTGCTGATGTGCCTGGCCTCGCGCAAGGCGGGTGCCCCCGTGAAGTGGGTCGAGGACCGCCTGGAGCACCTGAGCGCCGCCACCTCGGCCACCGCGCGGCTGACCACCATCGAGGCCGCCGTCACGCCCGAGGGCCGCGTGCTGGCGCTGCGCTACGACCAGGCCGACGAGGTGGGCGCCTACCTGCGCGCGCCCGAACCCGCCACCTTCTACCGCATGCACGGCGCGCTCACCGGCGCCTACGCCATCGAGCACCTGGCGGTGCGCAACCGCGTGGTCGTGACCAACAAGACCCCCACCGGCCTGGTGCGTGGCTTCGGTGGGCCACAGGTGTACTACGCGCTGGAGCGGTTGATGGACCGCATCGCGGTCGAGCTGGCCATCGACCCGGTGCAACTGCGCCTGCGCAACTACGTGCCGGCCGACGCCTTTCCCTACACCGCGGCCGCCGGCGCGGTGCTCGACTCCGGCGATTACGCGCGCCTGACCCACATGGCCATGGCCGAAGCACAGGCCCGGCAACTCGGCGAGCGTCAGCGCGCAGCGCGGGCCGCGGGCCGGCTCTACGGCATCGGCGTGGCCGCCATCGTCGAACCGTCGGTGTCGAACATGGGCTACATCAGCACCGTGCTCACGGCCGAGCAGCGCGCCAAGGCCGGGCCCAAGAACGGCGCCATCGCCAGCGCCACCGTGGCCATCGACCTGCTGGGTGGCGTCAACGTGACCATCGCCTCCGCCCCCGCAGGCCAGGGCCACATGACGGTGTGCGCCCAGGTGGTGGCGGACGTGCTGGGCCTGCACCCCGCCCAGGTGGTGGTCAACGTGGAGTTCGACACCGCCAAAGACGCCTGGAGCGTGGCCGCGGGCAACTACAGCAGCCGCTTCGCGGGTGCCGTGGCGGGCACGGTGCACCTGGCCACGCAGCGCCTGCGCGACAAACTGGCGCGCATCGCCGCCGCGGCCTGGGGCTGCGACAGCGCGGACATCGGCTTCGAGGACGGCAAGGTCTTCAACCGCCGTCAGCCGGACCAGGCCCAGCCGTTCACGCGGCTGGCCGCCAGCCCGCACTGGGCACCTGCGCTGCTGCCGGCGGGCGAGACACCGGGTCTGCGGGAGACCGCCTTCTGGACGCCAGAGACCCTGCGCGCACCCGACCCTCAGGACCGCGTCAACACCTCGGCCGCCTACGGCTTCGTGTTCGACGTCTGCGGCCTGGAGATCGACCCCGATACCGGTGCGGTGCGTGTGGACCGCTACATCACGGCGCACGACGCCGGGCGCCTGCTCAACCCGGCGTTGGCCGACGGCCAGATCCGGGGCGCCTTTGCGCAGGGCCTGGGCGCCGCCCTGCTGGAGGAGTTCCGCTACGGCGCCGACGGCAGCTTCCAGAGCGGCACGCTGGCCGACTACCTGATGCCCACCACCTGCGAGGCACCCGACCCGGTGATCGTGCACCTGGAGACACCGAGCCCCTTCACGCCGCTGGGCGCGAAAGGCCTGGGCGAGGGCAACAACATGAGCACGCCGCCCTGCATCGCCAATGCCTTCGCGGACGCGCTGCGTCCGCTGCGCGACGTCGCCGACATCCGACTGCCGCTCACGCCCGACCGCGTGCTCCACCACCTGCAGACGGCCGAACCCGCGCCGCGCCACCCGCAGGCACTTGCCCCCGTGGCGGCTTCGGCGGGCGAAGGTCTGTCGCTCGCCGCGCAAGGCACGGTGGAGATTGCCGCGCCGCCCGAGCGCGTCTTTGCCGTGCTGCTCGACCCCGCGGCGCTGGCCCGTGTCATCCCGGGTTGCCACGCACTGCAGGCCGATGGCGAGAACCGCTACCGCGCCGATGTGACGGTGGGGATCGGTCTGATCAAGGCGCGATACGAAGCGCGCATCACGCTCTCCGACATCGAGGCGCCGCAACGGCTGCGGCTGGCCGGCCGCGGCAGCTCCAGCCTGGGCACAGGCGCGGGCGACGGCCTGGTGCGGCTGGAAGCCACGGCCGCAGGCACCCGCCTGCACTATGACTACCGCGCCCAGGTGGGTGGCAAGGTGGCCATGGTGGGCAGCCGCATGCTCGAAGGTGCCGCGCGCGTGATCGTGGCGCAGCTCTTCGAATCGCTGGGGCGCCAGGCGGCGGGCAGCGATGCCGCGCCCGTGGCCTGGTGGCGCCGCTGGCTGCAGCGCCTGGGAGTGAAGGCATGAAGCCCGCCGCGTTCGACTACGTGCGCGCCGACAGCGCGGCCGTCGCCGCCGAGTTGCTGCAGCGCCATGGCGAAGGCGCGCGCATCCTGGCCGGCGGTCAGTCCTTGATGGCCGTGCTTAACATGCGGCTGGCCCAGCCCGCGCTTTTGATCGACATCTCGCGCAGCGCCGAGCTGGCGTCCATCGCGGTGGAACCGGGCGCATTGCGCGTCGGCGCGGCCGTCACGCAAGCGCAGTTGCAGGCCCATCCCGATGTGCCACCGCTGCTGGCGCTGGCGATCCCGCACATCTCGCACGTCCAGATCCGCAACCGAGGAACGGTGTGCGGCTCCATCGCGCACGCCGACCCGTCGGCCGAGCTGCCGCTGTGCCTGGTGGCCTTGCAGGGCACGGTGCACCTGCGCAGCGCACGCGGCCGCCGCCAAGTGGCTGCCAACGACTTCTTCACCGGCCTGCTGAGCACCGCGCGCCGGGCCGACGAACTCATCGAAGCGGTGAGTTTCCCGCCCCCCGCCGCAGCTCAGTCCTTCGGGTTTGCGGAGCACGCCCGCCGCCACGGCGATTTCGCGCTGTGTGCTGTCGCGGCGATCGCCCATGCACAAGGCATGCGGGTGGCGGTGGGCGGCCTGGGTGACCGGCCGCACGCCGTCGAATTGCCGCCGTTGACCGATGACGCGCTCGACGATGCGCTGAACGAACTCGCGTGGTCGCTCGACGTTCGTGATGACGCCCACGCGAGCGCGGCCACGCGCCGCCACCTGCTGCGCCGTCTGGCGCGACAGGCCATCCAGCAAGCACGGAGACCCGCATGAACCACCCCGTTCTCGAGCGCGAGGCCTTGCACACGGTGCGCCTCACCCTCAATGGCCGCGCGCGCAGCGGTCAGGCCCGACCGCGGCTGCTGCTCAGCGATTTCCTGCGCCATGAACTCGGTGCCACCGGCACCCACGTGGGCTGCGAGCACGGTGTCTGCGGCGCCTGCACGGTGCGCATCGACGGCGTGGCCGCCCGTGCCTGCCTGACGCTGGCGGTCCAGGTGGACGGACGCCAGGTCGACACCGTGGAGAACCCCGGCGGCAACGACGCGGTGCTGGACGCACTCAAGGCCGCCTTCAAGCGGCACCATGCGCTGCAGTGCGGCTTCTGCACCGCGGGCATCCTCATGTCCAGCGCCGACTGGCTGCAGCGCCAGCGCGCCAACGGCCAGGTGCCCGACGAGGCCGCGGTGCGCGACATGCTCAGCGGGCACCTGTGCCGCTGCACCGGCTACACGCCGATCGTCAACGCCGTGATGGAGGTGGCCCGTGCTTGATCTCGGACGCACCTTTCTTCAAAGCGTGGACCGCGCGGCCAGCGCCACTGCCCTGGTGGATGGCGCGTTGCGAATGACTTGGTCCGAGTGGGCGCGTGCGATCGGTGGCGTGCAGCGCGGGCTTGCGGCCTTGGGCCTGCGACCAGGCGATCACGTGCTTGGCGTGCTGCAGAACCGCCACGAGGCCGCGACGTTGCACTGGGCCTGCCAGTTTGCCGGCCTGGTGATGACACCCCTGAACTGGCGCGCCAAATCCGACGAGATCGATTACGCGCTGCACGACTCGGGAGCGAAGCTGCTGGTGTACGAGGCGGCGTCGCAGGAGTCGGTTTCGCAGTCGCCCCTTGCGCGGACCGTGGCGCGCATCGCAGCGGGAGACATCGTAAGCGACGACCCAGGCTTCGCGCAGGCCTTCTCCGCGCCCGCCGACCCGACGCCGCTGGCGCGGGCCGAAGACCTCTCGCTCATGCTCTACACATCGGGCACGACCGGCGCACCCAAGGGAGTGCCGCGCCGGCAGCGCGCGGAGCGAGTGGCCGCCCTGGCGCACGTTGCGCAGAACCGCTATGCCTACGGTGAACGCACGCTGGGCGTCATGCCGCTCTACCACACCATGGGCGTGCGCTCGCTGCTCACCATGGCACTGGTGGATGGCCGTTTCGTCTGCATGCCCCGCTTCGACGCCGCGGCCGCGCTGCGCGCGATCGAAGCCGAGCGCGTGAGCCATCTCTACCTCGTCCCCACGCTTTATCACGACCTGCTCTCGCACCCCGAGTTCAAGCGAACCGACACGCAGTCGGTTCGCAAGCTCGGGTTCGCCGGCGCGCCCATGCACGACGCGTTGCTGCTGCGCCTGCAGCAGGCCTTCCAGCCGGAGCTTTTCGTGAATCACTACGGCAGCAGCGAGATCTACACCTTCTCAATCAACCAGAACGCCGTGGGCAAGCCCGGGTCGGCCGGCCGCGCGGGCATCAACACCCGCCTGCGGGTGATCAAGCTCGACTCGAAGAACCCGCAGCATGTGGCTGCACCGCTCGAGGA
>NZ_MKSS01000076.1:0-36293 GCF_001897365.1 Hydrogenophaga sp. 70-12 | reverse complement strand
GCCGCAATTTTAGACGCTTTAGTGGCCTTTAGTGTTTGGATTCGGAGTGCGTCGGCGCTCTTGGGAATCCGTCGGCTCCTGACTGACGAGGAATCTGCGGGAAACGTGGTGCTTGGTGCCTTCGCCGTATCAGTTTTTCACCGCGTCGAAGCGTGACCCGCGACGCATGAAACAACCCCCACCAGGGGCACCAAGGGTCCGGCTGCGCCGGCCCGAGGTGTCGCCCCCCTTCCAGGGGGGAGCGCCGAAGGCGCGCAGGGGGTGTTTCACTTCAGTGGCCATCTGCTTCATCGCATCCGTACTCGCAATTCCTCTCGAGAAGTGATAGCCGGCGGCGGTCTCCGCTAGCACCCTAAACCAGGGTTTCGCGAGAACGGTAGCTGACGCGAGCCTCCGCCTCCTCGATTCGGAACAGGCCCTCGCTCGCCGGGTCATACGGGTTCGGCAGGACCACAGCCCTGGGCGAAGTGCTGAGGACCTCCTTGACGTGCACTATCAGGAACGTCTCCTTGCGGCGCTTTGTCTTGCCTGCGATGTCCATTGCCAGCGCGATTTCCGAAGACCCCAGACTAAAGACGTCACCATCACCCTGCGTCGCTTTGACCTCCACCCGATACTGCCGGCCGTTGACGACAAACCTGAAGTCGCAGCCAAACCCATCCTCTGCCAGGTTTTCCTCATAGACATACCGGCTGTTCTCTGAAATCCAAGCCGACGCCGTCACCGCCTGCTCTCCATAGCGCTGCCGGAGCATACGGAACACGAATATCTCTCCCGCCAGACCGATGGTCTCTTCGACAGACTTCGGCAGTCGACGGGGACGCTTGGCGGCAGTGGGCACTTTGTCCCGAGCCACCGGCGACTTCGCTCGCGGCTTTTCCAGTGATGCTGTTTCCTCCAGGTTGAGCGGCGAGCCCGAAGAAAGTGCTGAGTCTGGGAGTGCGGTCGTCAGAAGGTTCCAGAGGTTCTTCAGGTTGCCTGCTGACGCATCGAACTCCTTGCCGCAAACCTCGATGACATTCTGACGTCTGGCTGCGGCCTCTCGCACGGAGCTCAGCCTGGCTTCAGATTCCTCGAGTTCCTGGTCCGTCACCTGCAGACCTGAACGAAGGTCCTCGAACGAGCTCACACTCGACAATGCGATGGCGAACGCATCGCCGGCAGGAAAGACCGCCGAAAAGGATTCCCTGAGCAACGCGAACACGTGCTCCGGGCTCCACTGCGCAACGAAGGCGCGGGTAGTGAGTTCCCAACTAACGCCTTGTAGCACGCGCTCCACGCAGCTCTCCCATTCAAGCGAGCCCGTAGCACCTTTCAGCAACCACGCGAGCCTGATTCGGTCAAGCTGCTTTGCGGCACTCTGAGCAAGCGCTGCATTCGAACGACCCAGCTCATCAGGGTCAACCTCCAGGTCAACTCCCACCTGCTGCAGGCACGAGGCGAACTCGTCCGCGTCTTGCGTGCGGGCAAGCATGCCGGCCAACCCGGAGTCCGCGAGCCAACCGCCAAACAGACGTCCCAGGACATCAGCAACATCGGAGAACGTGATTCGCCAGCCCGCTTCCTCGAGTGCCTGCGTTTGCGCAAGGGTCGCATACGCGTAACAAAGAGCGGCGTAGGTCCCGCCGGGGTTCTCGTCGGAAGCAATAACATGACGCACGACTCTCTTTGAAATCCAAGCGAGTTCTTCGAGGACGGCACCGAACTGTGAGCGCCACGCCTTGTTCGCTACGCGCGGCAGCTGGAATGAGCTGAGAGTCTCGTTCCATCGTGCAAGCGACGGAAATGAGGCCCAGCGTTCCGCGAGAGCGGCGCCGAACTCGAACATGTCGTTGGTCTCGCGCGCTAGCGAGACAAGCTCTGCGCATTGCAGCGCGTCGAGCCCTCGCTGCTGCATTGCTGTCCGAAGTTGCTCCTCCGACGCTGCGGCCTCAACGTCCGTGACATCCTGATTCGGACCGGCAGCTCGCGCGAGCACTCTTGCGTATCGGACCACATATCCAACATCGCCGCGAAGGTGCTCCACGATGTGGCGGATTTCTTCTTCGCCTATGGTTCCGAGAGGTCGAAGCAGATTGAAGATGTCAGGCTGTTCGTCCGGGAGTTTGCCCAGCGTACTCAACACGAAGCGAATCGAGAGCTGGAGGTCCTCCCGCTCGAGCGCATGTGCGAGCGCAGGGCTCATCTCACCCAGCTGCGTCTTGCACGCGTTGTCGATGAGTAGCGTGCCCGACTCGGCATGCCATAGGCTCGGAACTCGTTTTGAGAGGGGCTCGCGGCCTGGTCTCAATATTGAGAGCTCCAGCCCGGCTACCCAAGCCAGCCTCGCAGAGACGAGAGTCTCTTGTCGCTCGCGAAATGCCGTCGCGTGAACCGGACGCCCTTGGCTGACAAGCACCAGTAGTGGCGTGACGAGCCACGACAGCTCACTATTCGACAGCAACTCGGTCCTTCCCGCAACCCACGGCTCCCCTGCTACGGTCGGGACAACCGACATTTCTGAGGCGAACTGCACCGTTTCCTCATAGTTGTCACGGAACCAGTCGCGAAGTCGCTGGGCGGCTCTCGGTAACATCGCGAGCACAGGAATGCCGAGTTCCTCGAGAACTCCGGCAAGCGTGGCTTGGTCAGGCAGAACGACCGGTTCTTCTTCGCTCGGTCGAACGCGCTGGAGCCCCCCCTCGCGGGTTCTGATAGGAACGTACTTCAACCGTGTCGAGGTTGCACCCGGACGGAACAGTTCCCAGCCGTCGCGCAGCTGACCAAGAAGCACGTTCGCGTCGGCCACGGCATCGGAGCCAATCGAGGCAGTGAGCGCCTCCAGCAGTACCGTGCTTGCCGTCTCTTCGCGACCATTGAACACGTTCATGCCCAATAGGCGCAATTCCTCGACCAGACCAGGGCGCGCCGCCATCAGCGCAGCGGAGGCAGCCGGCACGGCACGAAGGTGCGCGTAGTGTCTGGCCCGGCTCGCTAGCGTGTCGGCGGGAACAAACCACCGTTCGGCCGGGCGATTCCAGGTGAGACGGTCGTCCTCGATTGCCAGCCATGGCCAAGTGCGCAGAAAGACCGACAGTGGGGGCTCGAAGTCAACCCTCCCCGACCACCCGCCCACTTTTGACACAAGGCCAGTATTCCACTTGACCGCTCCCCAGTTTGGCAATGCTCGGAGCACCAACGCCGAGAGCTCCTTGCGCTGCTGCTCGCTGAGCGCCTCATACTCATCAAGACCGGCGAAGGTCCACATCGCCCCAACGCGATACTGGAACGTGCCGGAAAAAGGCAGATGCGCCTTGCCGCTCGCCACGACCACCTCATCCCACAATCGAACCGGGAAGCCGGGGGGCACAGCGGAAGGGAGGTTCAGCACGGATGCGCACTGAAACGAGCTGCTCCAGTCTGCTGGCGAGAGTTCATGCAGATTGAGAAAATCAGATGCCCCACCTTGCAACAGGAGATTCTTGTCCGCGGCCGCCCCTAGGTCGCCAAAGACAGCGTCATCCAAAGGCAGAAGCAGTTTGGCATAGGCGGTTTTTCCAAGTGCCGATGTCAGCGAGCCAAGATAGTGCTCGAGCATGTCGCCGCCTGGGTCCGACCATCCAGCACCGAACATGGTGTCTTTGAGCTTGTACCAGCCGCCGCGGCAGGGCGCCGGCAAGTCACGCAGCAGTTTGAACGTTTCCGGTGCGCCGCGGCCTCGCGCCACGAGGTTGCGCATCAGACGCATCCCCCAGGAAAAGATGTCTCGGCACTGGACAGCATGCGAGCTTCCGTGCGGCACAGGCAGTGGCGGCGTGAGCCTTCTCAGGATGTCCGTGAAGATGGTGTCCACGCGAAACGGCGTGACAAAGCCTTGTCCTCCGAGGTATTCGCGCACGGCGTTCTGCGAGTTGCCTCGCTTCGCGTCGTACAGCTCGATTCGGTCACTTAGGAACGCAACGCTCGTCCTCAGCGTGACCGGCACCTCATTGGTGGCGCCGTCCGTCTCTACGTCCAAAGCATCGGGTGTTCCGTTGCGAGGCAGGAAGAACACCTTGGCGCCACCATCGACTTGGTGCAGCTCACCATCGGCGCCGAGCAGCACTTTGAACTTGGCAAGTTCGCGCTGGCCGTTTGGCAACAGCGTAACCACATCTCGCCAGTATCCATTCCAGTCTGCACCTTCTTGGCGAAGCCCTTCCGCAATCGACGCAGCCAGTTCAGCGACCGCTTTCGTGGGCATCCGGGCAGTGCCCGGGCCAAAGAACTGCTCTTTCAGAAGCACAAACTGCTTCGCCCGAGCGCGGGAGACTTCAGGGTGCAGAAGCGAAACCGGTGAATAGCGTCTTACCAATTCCTCCGTGAAGAACCTGCAAGCCACAAGGTCTGGGACTTGGTATGCACCGCGTAGCGCTGTCCAGCCCCGTTCGGTCAACACAAGTGGTGTCGAGCTCAAATCGACCCCTGCCCGGGAGATGGCCTGTGCCATATGCTCGAACCAGGCCTCACCGGGCCCGTCCTTTGCGAGAGGGCACAGAAGGTCGAGCACTGCGCGGCCTGAATCCGCTGTGGGTACGGCCGTCTGAGCCAGTGCGGCGCTCACGGCGAGGTCCACCGCCATATCCACGAGATGACGGTTGTACGCATTATCGAACGCTATCGACGTGCGGCTCATGTCGCCATAGAAAGGCGCATTCACGTGCACAGCGCTACCAGTCGTCTCGCGCGTGGGCAGATAGATGCTGAAGCGTCCTGCATCGCGCTCACCATCGATGGGTATGGCGATGCTCACCTCCGCGTCATGCATCTCAGGCCATCGCCCTGGCAGCGCCTTCACTGCGGCTCTGACCGGCTCAGGCGCATCAGCAATGCGAACATTCGTACGCCATAGACAGTAGTCGCGTCGGGCGCCGCTGGGTGCCGACAGCGCGACGTGCGTCGCTCCATTGGCGGCTTGAGTAACGGTGCGGTGAAATGTTCGTTGCCCGACTGCACCGTGCTGAATCCTTAGTTCACGCAGGTGCCATAGGAACAGACAGGTGGATGGCTCCAAGGATGCCATCTGCTGCTGCACCTTCTTTGCCGCTTGTGCCGATTTCAGCGGGAGGCGGACCACTGTCGCAAACCCTGCTCGCTCCAGCTCCTGAAGGGCAGCGCTATCTCGACCCTTGACCGCGATGGGAAGAAGATAGGGAGAGAGGTAACCCACCTCTTGCGCCAATCGCTCACGACCCATCGTCGCCACGCGAGTGCGGTATTGGGCGAGCATCTCGGAAGACCAATGCTGAACCAACGGCATGCCAGACGTTTTCCAGATTGGAACGTCTTCGCCAAAGGCAAGGTCGGTCATCGGTTCGACCAATGACGCGACAGTTGAGGGTCGAAAGGCAAAGCAGTAGCCGTCCAAGAACGGGCTAGCGGCGCTTCGGCGCGAGTAGATTTCCGGGGAGTCCGTCACCTCCAGAACGCTCCGAAAGCCGATTCCCTTGTTTCCAATACTCTTTTGCGGGTCCTTGTCGCTTTGTCCAAGCGCCGAAATTCTCTCGAAATTCGACAGACTGAAGGGCTCCCCGTCGTTGGCGACAAGCAGGGTGCCATGTTCAGAGTCGCCTTGTTCCAGCCGAATATGGATTCTTCCGCCTCCCAGTCCCTCACCCAAGGCGTCGTGGGCGTTCTGAATGAGTTCAATGAGAAAGCGACCGTGATACTGATGCTCAACCTGCTCGGTCAGGTTGTGCATGCTTCGGTAGTTGGAGACTCCTTCGGCGACCTCGGTCAGAAACACCCTAACCTTCGAGCAAAGGTGCTCGGTAATGTGGTCGAGGGCTGCCGGTGTTCCCCCTGCTGAGTTAGCGACTTCAAGCACTGCCCTCTCCTCCAGCCCGTTCTTACGAGCGTTCTCCGCCCAGTCATTGAACGGCTTCTTTGACCATTGTTCGCACCCACGGGCGATTCTCCTGGTCCATCTTTCATCTGCTTTGCATCAATGAACCGCTGCATGCGACTCGTTTACCAAGGCTCTATTTAATGCGAATCAAGGCTGCCGCTCGCTTCGCTCGGGTCAGCGCCACATACATGAGTCTGCGCTGGCCACTGCTTTCGTCGGGCGGGCCAAAGAACGCATCAGGCGCAACCACAGCGACTGCGTCGAACTCCAACCCCTTTGCTCGGTGCATGGTGGAGAAATGCACTGCACCTTGAGCATCAGGATGATTGGTCGCTGCCGTCACAGTTACACAAGTAAGTCCGGCAGCCTGTACATGGCTAGCAAGGGTATTGCGCGCTTTCTCGCTGGCGGCAATGACGCAAACAGACGGCGAACCGCTTTCGCCAACTTCGCCAAGAAACGTTTGTACGAACTGGAGAACTTGTCCGCAAGCCCCTTCCATTCCATGTGCGATGAATACGCTTGGAGCTGGCCCATGCGAAAGGGACTTGTACCGCTTAACTTCGTCCAGACCGTCGTCAAGGTCATCGACCTCGCAACCTTCGAGCAAGGCCACCGCCTGCCGCCGAATCTCATCGGTCGTCCGGTAGTTCAGGTAGAGCTTGCGCGAACGCCCACGGATGTCGATACCGCATTTGCTCATCGCAGCCCGGTGCCGGCTGTAAATCCGTTGATGGCCGTCGCCAACGAAAAACAGGTCGTTCGTCCCTGAAGGAGCCATGGCTCGAAGGAGCTTGAGCGCCTGGGGTCCGAAATCCTGCGTCTCATCGACGACGATGGCGCTGTACTCCCCGTCTCCCGGTCGAGCCCCCAGCATCGTTGCAACCTCTCGGTAGGCATCGTCCACTTCCTTCAGCTTGCGCGAGGCAAGCTGGCCTCTGTATTCCTCGAACACCGGCCAGACAGCATCCCGCTTAGAACGGCTGAGCACACCAGCGCGCCCGATGCGTCGGGCGACCCGATATTCGTCGAGCGTCGTGATGCCCTGCGCCAGGATGACTTGCTCGAGTTCCTGCTCATAGAAGCTGTCAGGAAGGTCCAGCTTGGTGTCCCGAGCAGCCATGGCGGCTTGCCACGCTTGGGCTGCGCCTTCCTGCTTGCGGTCATAGACGATGCGATGCTCGAGCTTCTGGGCGCGCATGAACCCATGCACCCAAGCATCCAAGTTTCTGACCTCCAGCTTGGCGAGCGTGCTGGCACCGCACAAGGTCTTCAGGTTCTGCTCGATATCGGTGGCGAGGTTGCGCGTGAACGTGGTGAAGAGCACCTTCTTGCCGGCCGGAGTCCGGTTCTCTGCCAGCCACTTGGCTCGATGCATGGCCAGCACGGTCTTGCCCGTGCCCGCACCACCCAGCACGCGCACCGCCCCACTGCGGTCGCCAGTCGCCAGCTTATGCTGCGTAGGGTGCAGGAAAACCCGCCACTGCGCCAACGGAGCGTTCATGATGGCCATCATCGCCTCGTCATTGTCGACAATGACAAAGCGCGACTGTGACTCCGGCGTCGTGAGCGCCGCGGCGAAGTCGGCCGTGTCGACCACTTTGTCCACGCGCGTTTCGCGCGCTGCCAGCACCTGGCTGACCGTGTCGCCCGCGGCGACCAGGAACAAACCCTCGTAGGCCTCCACGGGCAGTTTTGCCTGCATAGCGTCGAGTTGCTCGTCCGATGCAATCGTTCTTACCGTAGCGAGCAACTCCTCAGGCACGCCCAAGCTCAGGAGTTCGCGGTCACCCAGCGACGCAAAAAACGGCTTGGCGGAGGTCTGGTCGCCTGCGGCTGTGTCCTCGGCGAAGGAAGACCGTTGAGCAACTGGAACTTCCAGGGTCACGCTTTCGAACACCACGAGCTGCATAGCGCCCGTCACCGGATTGATGGCGAGCTTGCGGTTCTCGGCCCAGCGGTAGGCCGCATCATGGTGGTCGACGTACAGCAACACGTAGACGTCACCGCTGCTGGGCTTGAAGACGATGCCACGCCAGTCTCTGTCGAGTCGAACGGACTTCAGATTCGAGTCACGCGCACCATTGATGTTTTCGTAGTTGATACCTGGGCTCATGGGGTCCGACTGGAACTGGATGGCCCACTTCATCACTTTCGACTGCACGCTGACCGGCAGTTTCGCAAGCTGCAGCAGAAAGTCCTGCGACAGTGCCACCTTGGGTTTCAGACTCATGCGACTACTCCTCTTTCTTCTCAAGCCTCAGGCCCAGTCGCTCCGCGATGAGCACATGCCATGGCGTGTCCTGAATGGATGCACCCGAATCATCAAGCAGCTCCACGCTCCAGTCTGCAGCCTTCCACGCATCGGCCAGGTCCTCCTGGTCAGCACGCAGCACGGCCAGCTTCGCGGCCGTCCACGTGAGCTCGGCGTCGGCCAGCACCAGCCCCTTCTCGTTGGCGAGTTCCATTCCCACCTCCGGTAGTGGCGCACCAGCGCTCGCCAAAGCCTTCAGGCCCTCGACGAGGGCGCCCACGCACTGGTCCACCACTTGTTGCCACGCTCCAGTCAGGGCGGCATGCGCATCAGGCTTGGCCGGTTCGACGGATGCACTGCCCAGCGCAGCCAGCAGCTCGTAGTCATGTCCGTCCAACCCAGAGGCCGTGACCAGCAGAGTGCCTGGCAGAAATTGAGCTGTGTTTGACAGTTGAAGCCAGCGACGCCACCCTTGGTGCAGCGCCTCGTCATCGGGCGCATCAGTCTCGTCGAGTACGACAGCTCCCGGCGCCGTCCAAGCTCCGCCCGCAGGAAGCCCTTGCACCAATGCGAGTGGCCACCCACCCACATAGTTGACGGGGCCGTTGGGGCGGGACATCGCCGGGGCAAACCGTGGTCCCGGTTCTCGGATGAAGAGCGGGAGCCGGGGCAGCCATTGCGCTCGCTGTGCGTCGCACTTGGCCTTGTCCTCCTGCGTAGAGGGGACCATCAGGAACGCAGCCCAAGCAGCATTGCGCTGCATGGCCTCCACCGCAGAGTCTTCTCCGACACCTTCGGCGCTGGTCGCAAGCCACTGAAGCAACCTGGCCACAGCGTGCAGCGTAAAGGCCTTCTCCTGCGCCCGTGGCGCCGCCGGTGGGGCCTTTGACCCGTCATGGCGCGACATCGCCGCCAGCGGAGACTCCAGGTCGGTCTCCAGACTACCGTTCAGGGCCGCCGCAACGTCCTGATGCGTCACAGACCAGACCCAGTATCCGCCGCTTGCCAGGATGGCGCTGCGCTTCAGGGCGTCCTGTCGTAAAGAGTCCTTGTGATAGGCCCAGCCGTCACAGAAGACGGCGACTGGCCGCCGCTTCGAGCCACTGGCCCAGGGCCAAACCACGAAGTCGGGCTGGCTAGGCACCTGGACACCCACGTCGCCGTTCAGCACGGCCTGTGGTTCGATGCGGTAGCGCTGGCCCCCTACCTCGAGAACGTAGCCCGACTTGCCGTTCACGACGTCCTGAATCAACTTGACGGTCGGCAGGCCGCCAACCCCGCTGAGCTTCTTCAGGCTCTCGATGAAGCGCGCCTCGAGCACCGAGTCGAAGTTCGGGTTGATGTAGATGTCCGAGATGGTCCTCACACGCTCCAGCGAGCCCAGCGAGCCGACCAGCTCGGAGAGCACGGCTTTCGCGTTGTCGCGTGACACCAGCTCCATGCTGCGGCCCAAGCGGTATTGGTACAGGCAGCGGTAGCAGCCGTCCTTTTCCGGGTCGTCGTTGCATGAACACGAGGTTAGCCCGTCAAGTGCAAGGCGCAGGACGTCGCCAAGCGTCTTGGCGTCCTGCGTCAGCAGCTGATGCAGGTAGCCGGTACCACCGGGCACCGAGTCGTACAGCATCACATAGTGCTTCCGCGGCCCGCCGTCCTTGCCGGGCCCGTCCTGCAATACCATGCGCAGATGGTCGACCTTGCCGCCGAAGCGGCGCTTCAGGCCCAGTTGCACGGCGGCCATGAACGATTGCACCACGTGCTCGTCGACGCCGGTCTTCGTGTAGGGCACCAGGATACGCAGTGCCTCCGACTCAAACTCACGGTAGAGATACAGGCAGTCCAATAGGTTGGCCGGGTCGTCGCTCCCATGCTTCGGGCAGTCGAAGCTATGGTTCTGCTCGGCAGCCTGAGCGCCGCGACGCGGCGGCTTTTGCACCTTGCCGCAGTGCTTGCACAGGCGGAATCCGGGTCGTTGAGCCTCTTTGTCGGCCACCTTGAAGGCGTCACCAGGCTTGGCCAGCTCGCCGAAGTTGACGTCGCGAAAGGTCACGCGCGAGATGAACTCGAAGCCAAAGGGCGTGCCGCCCGTGGGAACCTGCCAGGCCTCGCGGATAGCCGAAGGTTGGAAGTCCGCCATCAGTTGGCGAACGTAGTATTTCGGCTCGCGGTCTTCCGAGCTGTCATCGATGCGAACGTCGGAGTCGTTGCTGTTGGCAATTGCCTGACGGAACCGCAACAGCGTGTGCTTCTGCCCGCCGTCGGACCACATGGGGTCTCCGCAGTTCGGACAGGTTGTGTGCACGTCCGGCTCGACGACCAGGTTCTGCATGTGGTGGCAGCTGGGGCAGAAGCGCCAGTCCTCGGTCTTGGCCAGATTCATGTTTATCTGGTCGACCTCTACCCGCCGCTGGTTGGCGTAGAAGCGGTTCTCCGGCGCGAACTCCGACAATGCCGACTGCGCCGGTCGCTCGTACTTCTGCGTGGCCAGCGACACGTACGCGCCCTGGCCGGGTTCGTCGGCGCCGCGCTTGCGCCACAGCACCGATTTCAGCTGGATGCCCGATTCCGGGAACGCGTAGTTCGGTATCAGCCCGGCGTCGGTCAGCGTGTTCAACAGGTCGCGGCCGTTGATTTCTTTGATGAGCTCGAGCATCTTGTCGCGCTCGCGCAGCAGGCTGTCGATTTCGTGCTGGGTCGCTTCGTCCTGGGGCTTCTGCTGGGCCTTGCTCTTGGCCTTGTCGAGTTCGTCCTTGCGCTTCTTGTAGGTTCGCCGCTCTTCGACCAACTCCTCCAGCGCCTTCATCAGCCGCGTGCGCAAGCCGTCGGACTCGCCCTGCCCCTGCATGAAGTCCCACAAGCGCCCGCGGACGACATCGTCCACATCCTTGCCGAGCAGAGCCATGAAGCCATCGAACAGCCGCTGCTCGTGTTTCAGCACGTGGTCACAGTAGATGTAGGGGAAACGGTCGAGCTTGGTCTGCTCCATCGCGTCGAGCGCCTGCGAAGTCTTCTCGGGCAAGGCCGTGGCGGTGGGCAGGCTCGAGACCCAGTCGTCCATGCAGAACGCAAACAATTGGCGCCGCAACACCTCCGCCGCCTGCAGGAAGACGCCGGGCGGCGCCACCTCGCCCGCAATCATCTCCTCGGTCTCGGCGAAGAAGTACAGGTCGTGCGGGCTGTTGCCGTCAGCCAGCGTGGTTGTCATTGCATTGCCGTCACGCCGACCGGCACGACCCACGCGTTGCAGGAAGCTGGCCTGGTTCGGTGGCACAGAGCACAACAGAACAGACGACAGGTCGCCGATGTCCACACCCATCTCGAGCGTGGGCGTGGCGGACAGCAGGTTCTCGTACCAAGGCCTGGGCTTTTTGTCCTTGAAGCGCTGCTCCAGCGCCTCGCGCTCCTGGCGCTCCAGTAGACCCGTGTGCTCAGCGGCAATCACTCGACGCAGGTCACCCTCACTGAACCGGTGCGCCCACCAATCCGCGGCTTGGGGGATGAGTTGCTCGTACTGTGACTCGACGGCGTCGAGGCACGGCATGCCCAAGAGGAATTCGGCGTCCTGCCGTGGCACCGCCAGGCGCCGCTTGCTGCCCGTAGTGGCTATGAACGCCACTTCGGTGTCGAGCTGCAGCGCCTCCGGATTGATGGCCAGCGTGTCGCCCTGGTGATGCGATGTCTTCAGCAAGATGCCCTCGGCCAACAGAGCGTCGAACGCTGCGCGATAGAGGTCGGGCGCCATACCCGTGGTCAACAGCATCTGCGGGTTCAGCGCCGCGGCAGCCCAGCGGTCGTACCAAGTCGGCCGACTGGTGCCGCTTAGCCTGTCGAAGTCACGCTGCTTGCCCAACGTCAGCAAAACTGGCCGCGGGCCGTAGTCGCCCATCTTGGGCATCCACTCCGCGCGACCAGCACCCTTGGATAGCATCCACACGTTGCCATCGCCTGCGTAGAGCGTCATCTCGGGGTGCATCACCCCACCGCGTCGGCGCATGTGCAGCAGAGTGCCCCACAGCCACTGCGTCAACAAAGGAAGCTCCACCCCCTGGGCCCCGAACTGCTCGCGGAACACGGGCAACAGCTGCGTAGCCACCTCCTGCACACGCTGCCAGGGCACACTCAACGTCGCCTTGCCAACACGCTCCAGCGTACGCCCGCGTTGGCTCTGGTACGTGAGGTCGCTGAACAGCTGCCACAACAGGCGTTTCCTCACCTTTCCTGGCAACCGCGTGCTGGTGGGTAGCTGACCGTTTTTCAGCATTTCGACCGACCAATCGTGCTGCCAAGTCATGTTGGGCGCCAGGAACTCCGCCACCAGCGTCTCGGGTGGCATGTGCAGCACCGAGCCCGCTTCGTCGAAGCGCTTCTCCGCCAGGGCCAGGAACTGGGCCCACGGCATGCTGCCCACCTGCAGTTCGTCCAACACATGGGCCCAGGCCGTGCGCACGTTGTTCAGCCAAGTGCGGGCACCGAAGAACCCAGCCCGGTGCGCCGAGTCCTGCACGGAGTCCGAGAAGGCAATTAGTTTCTTGTCATCGTTGAACACGCTGGCCCAGCTCGCCTCGACGATTTGCGAGCCCAGCGTGGCGTTGCGTGCGCCAAGCAGCAGCAGTTCGTCGCGCGCTCCGCAACTTGGGCAGGCGTCATCGTGACGCGTGTATTGGGCTGTCCCCACCACCTGTGTGCGCTGGGCCGTCACCCGAAAGATGGGCAGCAGCTCTTGGTGCCCACAGGCAAGGCAAGCCCCGTCGCCCGGTTGAACGTTGCCGCAGGCCACACACACATGCTGCTGGACACCATCGACGTGCGGACGCCCGACACTTCGGTCGGCATAGAGCCGTGCAGCCTCGGGCCGACGCGAGAACCACGTGTTGTATATCTCGTCGAGCTGCGTCGACAGCTTGTTGCTGCCCGGTACCAGACGCGACAACCACCCCGTGGTGCGGCACTGACTGCACTGAACCATCGGGAGATAGACGCCGTCGCGCCCACCCGGCAGGTCACGCTCGCTGCGCAGGCGCACGTCGTGCGGGTCCACAGCCAGCTTGCCCACCATTCGCCGCAACTCACGCACCCAGAGCTGTACCCGCAGCGTCACGAGCGACTGCAGGCCGTCCCGGAGTGCCCAGGCCACCAACACCATAAGGGCGTCCAACACGCGTGCCACCTGCGCGCGGGTGGCCGTGGGCATGTTGCGGGCGAACGCGTCCTCCAGCGCGGCATAGCCCACCACGCCGCCCTTCATCAGCCGCAGCAGGTTCACGAAGAGCTGGTGATGCTTCAGCTGCTGGCCCAAGGCCTGGCGCCAAGCGTTGCTCGCGACCTCGGCCTCATCCGCAGGCTGAGGCAGCGCGGGGAACAAGGCACGGAACCAGGCCAGCACGGCCGCTTGCGGAGAGCTGTACTGCGGAGGTGACAGCACAGCGTCCAGTTCCGGCCGCCAGATGAACATGTGGTCCACGGTCGCTTCGCCGAGAAAGGCGTCGACGGACAAGCGGTTTTCGGTGACGACGGATTCCGCCGCAAACGCGGTGCCGAACACCTGCCGCGCGTACTCACGGAGCGGTGCGGCGTCGGAGTTTCCCCCCAACGTCGCCGACGTACCTGCACAGATGAGGTGGTCCTGCTCAATCTTCAGGCGGGCCCTCAGGCGCCGCAGCAGTAGGGCCAGGTCGGTGCCCTGGGCACCATCGAAAGTGTGCAGTTCGTCGACCACGAGGTAGCGCAGCGTGGTCGGCGTGTTGTGCTCCCAGAGCTTGCGGTCCTTGGGCCGCAACATCAGGTAGTCCAACATCTTGTAGTTGGTGAGCAAGATGTCGGGCGGGTGCTTGCGCAGCGTATCGCGGTCGGTGATGACTCCATTGGGTGTCATCACCATGCCCTCGCCCGGTTTACCCGCGACACCGCCCACGTAAAGGCCAACTCGCAGCCCGGCAAAGGCCGGCACCTGCGCCACCAGACTCGCAATCCGCCGTGCCTGGTCCGTTGCCAGCGCGTTCATCGGGTAGATAACCAGCGCCTTGACGCCGGCCCTCCCCGCGGCCCGCTCGCGCGCGCAGTGGTCCATCACCGGGAATAGAAAACACTCGGTCTTGCCGCTGCCGGTACCGGTGGCCACCAAGGTGCTAGCCGCCTGATGCTGGCTGGACAGTCGGCGCCACGCTTGTTCTTGGTGGTCGTAGCCCGGATGCTCGGTCTCGAAGGTGCCGAAGAACTTGCGGCCTGATGAGCCCTGCACGAAAGGCAGCCCAAGTTGAACGTAGGGCCCCTTGAGCCAGGATGCTTCGTCCTCGGCGAAGCGGCTCATCAGGCCGTGCATGAAGGCGTCAGTCGGCTCGAAGCCGGAGACGAGGAACTGCTTGAGTCCATTCTGAATGTCCCGAGCAAGAAGAGAAGGCAGCATTGCGGTTCCGTTTGCCCCGTCAGCAGACAGACTTGTCCACTGGCGATGTTGTCAAATCGTTCTGTCTCTCCGCCGTCACCACCGGCTTCAGCGCGGCGACCCTTTCGAATGCGCCAAGGTTCAGCTGGCTCAATCCGTACGCCACTGAAAGGCGGTCGTAGTCAGCGCTGGACACACCGGGCGCCACCATGTTGGTGGGCAAAGCAAGCTCGCGCGGCTTGGCGCTGAGCCATGTGCAGTTCGGAGTCTTCTGAAGGGTTGTTTTGAGCGCCGCATAGAAAGAGTGACGGGCGCCACCGCCGCATAGGAAAAACGGCATGTCCTTCACATCGTCCTGCGTCAGTAGCTTCTGCTTCCACGCCCCGTAGAGCACGCGCCCAGCGACCTGGTCGCGCACCTGAAATCGGAACTGGTCATCGGGCGAAAGAGCCCCCCCTTCGAGAGTCACTCCAACGCCCTTGACGTAGTTGCTGTAATGCTCCGGATAGCGGCCTCGATATTCGGTTGGGACCCTGAGCCGCTCGAGTTCATCCATCAGCACCAGTATCCGAGCGGCAGTGTTCGCATTGGAGGCATTCAGGGCTTCGCGAGCCGCGCCCAGCTGCGAAAGCCACCAGTCCACCCGACGCCGATTGAGGTTCGCTGCTCCGAGCAGCTCGACCGTGTGCGTGAAGAATGAGAACGAGACAGTCCCGCCGCGGTCCTTCTGAACGTGAAACAGGGACGAATCGACCGTCCCCGCTCCTACGTCCACAAGCAGATAGATGTTGGGTTGCCGCACGTCGAAGTGCGACGAACTCACAAACCCATGCACCTGGGCCGAGAGCTCGGCCATGGGCCGCACTTCCAACTCGTCGCCCACGTCCAGTTGCTCCCGCCGTGCCCAAGCCGCCTCGGCCGCGCTCACACCAACGGCCCCGGCCTTACCCGCCAGGAACCACGCAACCTTGGCCAGCTGCTCGTAGTGCCGTCTGAAGCTTGCCGACGCTGCGTGGTCGGCGGGTTGCCCCAATGCCAGCGTCCACAGGATGTCCGCGCGAAGGTACTGCTCTCGCTTGGCCTGGAACAACCAGGCCCGTGCGCTTCGAATGACTAGCGCCAAGAACGCGCACACCCTTGCGCAACTGGATGAATCGTCCAGCCGCGCCAGCATCGCCAGCTTCAGGTCTGCATGTCGCTCCCCCTCCCCCGAAAGCGCATACATGCCGTCCCCGGACTCGACCAAGGCAGACGGCAACAGGTAGCTGCTCACGCCAACGGAGTCGATGAACGGCACGGCGTAGGCTGCATTCATCGCCCTGTCAGCAACAACGACCTTTGTCGAGGAGGTCCCGAAGTCGAGGCCCATTACGAGTTCCCTCGTCGGCCCTGCCACGGCCTTCGCAGGCGCAAGCCTCGTTCCGAGCGCACTGTCTCGCGGCGTCGGCTGGGCTACAGCAGAGTCGTCAGGCTTCCAGCCCAGGCCGAGACGGTCCGAGACCGTCAGCCGTACCGCGGCCGGTGGTGGGGGTGGTGGTGCCGGCGCTTTGCGTCCGCCCATGGCAAAGATTTCCGCGTACTTTTCCCGTGGCAATGGGAGCGGGTCTTCCTTCAGCCGGTACCCGTCGCCCTGTCGCATGCGGCTGGCTTTGCGCGACTTGCTTGGGCCTCTGCTGTTGTTCATTGCCTCCCCCTTGCTGGTTAGTCAGGACACCCGGATAACGCCGGACGACACATCCTTCTGTCGCGGGTCGAGCGCCTCCCGCTGTCGATTGGCCAACTTCCGCTCTTCGTACTTCTGCTCAAGCTGGCGCAGCTTCGTTCGCTCCATGCCCAACAGGCCCTTGTGACGGGGGTTTGTCGAGGACTGGTAGCGGGCAATGCGCTCCTCGGCCTCACGCCGTCGGCGCTTCAAGTCTGCGTCGAGCGCTGCGTTCATCTCGCGGACTCGGTCTCGGTTCTCGCGCAGTTGTGCCGACTTGCTGGCGTCGAAGTGCTCCTCCACGCTTGCGCGGCAATCATCCTGCAGCGCTGCTGCCTGCGCGTGGTCAACCACGTTCTTCGCGGCCGCCTGCCAGTCAACACCGTGGATGGCGGCCGCATTCACCAAAGCCTCCGCCGCATCGGGGTCAAGCGCCTGCCCCGTCGCCAGGTCCCGCGCCTCGTACACCAAGCGCTCGACGTCGCGCGGACCGGAAAACGTCCAGCGAAGCACGGCATACACATACGTGCCCCCGGCCAGCTCAGGGACGCGACTCTGCGACAGCTCGACGGCGGAGGTAGGGAAGTAGCCCTCCTGCAAGCTGCGCGCCCGCTGCTGCTCCGACACGAAGCGCACCAGCGGATGGTCCTGAGTCACCTTCTCCACATCGCGCGTCACCGAGCCAGCCTGGTTGTCGAACCACAGCGTCTTCGGCCGGTTGTCCAAGATGGTGGTTCGTCCCAGCAGCTTGGCCTCGGCAAGGAAGGCGCCAAACGCGACTCGTCCATCGACCGACAGTTCGACCCGGCCCTTGCGGACCGGCTCGTCGCTGACGATGACGCGCGAACCCGGGAACGCACTCTCCACGCAGTCCTTGACGAAGTGGTACAGGTCATCGCCGCGGATGTAGCGGCCCAGGTCCATGGCCGCCTTGGCCTTGTTCTGGATGAAGTCGCCGTGGCCCAACAGCTCCACGGCCCGTGCGTTGAGCTGCTCCTCCGAGCGCCGAAGGTTCTCCAGCGCCAGCGCAGCGTCTCCGATGCGCCGCAGTTCATCCTCCGGCGTGCGGCGATGCGACAAGAGGTCAATGGTGAGACGCCGCACCTCGGCGCCGAGCAGCTCCTCCATGTTGCCCAGCGCCTGCCTGAAGATGTTCAGGCGTTCCAGCAGGCGCTCGTACACCCGCTCATCGAGCGTGTCCTCGTACACCAGGTTCCAAATCAAAATCTTGGCTTCGGTCTGCCCGATGCGGTCGATACGGCCAATCCGCTGCTCGATGCGCGCCGGATTCCATGGCAAGTCGTAGTTCACGACCAAGCTCGAGAACTGCAGGTCGACGCCTTCCGACGCCACCTCCGACGACAACAGGATGGGCACCTCGTCATCGTTCTCGAACGACCGCAAGACCTCGACCTTCTCCATGCCACCGTGGAGCACCAGCGACCGAACACCGGCCTCCGTCAGCCGGCGCGCCAGGTAGTACAAGGTGTTCCGGTAGAAGGCGAACAGCACCACCTTCTTGCCGGGGTTCTCCTGCCAGTACCCCCTAAGGCTCTTCAACAGCATGTCGAACTTGCTGTCCTCAGCGGCCAGCTGCTCATAGTCTCCGCAGCGCCGCGCTATCGAGGTGAGGATGGCAATCAACTCACCGGAGCGCTGCTGCGTGCTTGGTGCAGGCGCCGGGTCTTGCTCCACCGATTCGCCCTCCAGTTCGGTCACGGTCTCCAGCGTCTCGAACGCCTGCTCGTCCATGCGACGCCGCCAGCCCTGGCACGCCGCGGCCATGCAGCTGGACATCTGCCGTTGCGGGATGGTCAGCAGGAACCCCTCCGCCATGTCCGACGACTCGCAGTACTCGCGAACTGATTCCGTGACGCCGTCATAGAACGCCCGCTCGGCCTGGCTCATCGCCACGCGCAAAGTGCGCGGCTCGCGCGTCACCCGCAGCTCGTCCACGTCGCGCTTGAGCGTGCGCGTGATGACCTTCGCGCGAGGGTTCAGGCGGTCCAGCAACTCGGCATAGTCGGCCCGGGTGCGCACGGTGCGCAGGTCGTCGTCGGTTGGCAGGTTGTTCAGCAGATGCTCGACCTGCTCGCTGTCCTCGAACCATCGAAGAGCAACGGCCTCTTGCAACGCGGCCTTGAACTCCTCCTGAGTCACGGGCGGCTCGTGCTTCAGCCGGTCCCGCAGCGCGACGATGGGCGCATTCGCCTGCACCGAGAGGTCGTAGGTCCACTCCATCGGGAACGCGTCTTCGTCCAGCAGGTGCAGCAGGTTGAAGAGGTCCGTGCTCCGCATCTGGATGGGGGTGGCTGACAGCAGCGCCAGTCCATCCGTCACCGGTCGCAGCAGCGCGGCGAACCGGTGAGTCTGCGTGTCCCTGTTGCGCAGGTAGTGCGCCTCGTCCACCACCACCAGGTCGAGCAGCGGCTCGTCATCGCCCGCCTCCTGGAGAAACCGCGCCAACTTCGCCGCCGCGCTCTGTGACGGTGATTGCTCCGAGTTCCAACCGCTCGGCGGCCGCATCCCCTGCATGCTCGCCACCAGGGCGAACTCCTCGGTGCGGTCAGCCTTTGCCTTGGCCAGGTGGTCGAGTAGCTCCCCGGCATCGACGATTTGCGCCTTGACGCCGAAGCGGTTGGAGAGCTCGGCGCACCACTTCTCCCTCAGCATGGCCGGGCACACCACCAAGAGGCGTCGCGCGTCCTGCCGGGCCCGCAGCTCCGTCCAAATCAAACCCGCCTCGATGGTCTTGCCCAGGCCCACCTCGTCTGCAATCACGATGCCGCGGCTGGGCGAATCGAGGAACTGCAGCACCGGCTTGAACTGGTAGGGCAGGAACTTCGTGTTCGTCGTATTGAGGCTGTAAATCAGGTTGGCCAGCTTGCCGCTCAAGCGGGCGAGCGTGATGGCACCCCGCAGATGCGAAGCCCCGCCATAGCGGCCCTGCTGCATCAGCAGGTAGGGGTCCGTGGTCTCGGTCTCGACGCGCTCGAGCGAGCTCGCCAGGACGGGCTCGACGCCATCCGGGAACGCCACCACCAGCCGCAGGCGGCGCCCTTCGCCGGTGGGCGGGTCGCTGGTCAGCACGCCGATGCGACTCGGGTTGTCGATGAGGCGGACGCGGTCACCGGGGTTCATCGCGGCATCGCCTCATGGAGCTGGGATTCGGTCAGCAGCGGCATGCGGTTCGCTCCCATCACTTCTTGCGCTTGCGCTCGGGCGCCGGAGGCGCCGGCCTCCACCCCAAGGCCTGCTCGACCTGCGCCCAAAGCCCGTTCAGCAAATGCCGTTCGCCCTCGGCCTGCACACCTGTTCGCAGGTCGTCCAACGGGTACCAGCGCTTGTCGCGGTCTTGGTAGAAGACCCGGGTGTAGACGTTGCCGGTGTTCGAGATGCGGTGCTTCTCGTGGGCCTGCGACAACCTCGTGAAGGCGTGGTTCAGGCTGATGGCGTGCGGTGGGTCGAAACCCGCAGGCATCCGCACCGTGCTGCCGTGCAGCTCGCAGCGCTCGAGGCCCTTGAGCTTGAGCCACAAGCCGCCCGGTTCGGGCACAGCGTCGAGCGTCGGTTCGTCGGCCTTCTTCCTGGCCGGGCCGAGCCAGACGCGCACGAAGCGCGTGGTGCCGGGCGGCACCTTCAGCGGGCGCGGGTCGGGCCAATCGCCGGTGGGGCGGCCGTTCGTCTCGCGGTCGCTGAGTGCGACCAGCAGCTCCGTGCCCTCTTCGAGAATCTTGACCGTCAGCTCCTGCGTGACCCGCTGGCGGAACCGTTCGTCGGTGATGCGGTCCGCGTTGACCGTCAGCTCGCCCAGCGTGCCTTCCTTCACCGGCACATCGCCGCCGTAGAAGAACTCCCAGCGCTCGCCCACGCGCTTGACGGGCACGGTGACTTTGGCGGTCCAGTCCGGGTCGAAGTAGGAGCCGCTCATGCTGCGGCCGCCTCTTGCTGCTGCGCTTCGAAGAACGCCCACGCGATGCGGTAGTCGTCCTCGCGGTTCGCGCGGGCGAAGGGGGCGACGTAGCGGCGCTCTACAGTGCGCGGGCCACCCGGCAGCGTGTCGTCGGTCACCCACTGGGTGATGACAGTGCCGTCGGGCACCTTGGGCTGGCCGCCCTCAGGCGTGGCGGCGTATTCCCACAGGTCTTCCCAGCCGAAGTTGCCTTCGCGCGACTTGCCGTTGGGCGGGGCGATGCGGGTCTTGGGTGTCTTGGCAGCGCCCTTACGCGGCAGGCCGACGCCAACCAGGCCCTTGCTGTTGGTGAAGACGATGCGGCCGTTAATGTCGTACCAGGTGTCGCGCTCGTAGCCCTGCATCACGGGGAACTGCACGCGGTAGACGAGCAGCAGTTCGTCCAGCGTCAGGCCCAAGGCCCGGGCCACCAGCACGTCGATTTCCAGCAGCGCCATGCGACGGGCATAGTCGCTTCGCAAGGCGCAGTGGCGCGTCCATGTACCGGTGAGGTTGCTCCAGAAGTCCTGCGGCAGGCGTGGGTTGCCGGGCTGGCTCCACAGTTGCTCGGCGAAAGCGAGGTCGTAGACCGACTCCCATAGAGGTACGTAGTGGGTGGTCAGACAGTTCAGAGCGAGGAAGCGGCCTGCCATTGCTGGCGAGTACTGGACGTAGGGCAACTGGAGCCAAGTTCCATGCAAGTTGCTGCGCCCCATGGACTTGATGTACCAGTCCGCCACAAGCGAACTGGTCATGCTTCCTGCGACACACAAGTCGGCCGAACGTCGAAACACCGCTGACTGAACGCCGTGGATGTGGGCGCAACCAGGCGGTGCTACGGCTCCCGTCAGCGTTCTCTCTGAGGCCGAGCCAATCATGGCTCGAAACACGAGCCGGAAGTAGTCTGTCACCGGTCGCGCCGCAGCCTCTGCCTCGTCGGACCAGCTCACCCGCGGCGTTCGCTTCAAGTACTCGACCCTGTCGGCCATGGGCTGGTAGTTGGAGCGCGGCAGGTAGTCGACGGGTAGTGTCTCCAGGTCGGGCTTTTCGTATGCCCGATGGGTATTGCAGACCCTCATCGGTGTTTGGTGAAACGGGTTCGCTACGAAGAAGTGTGGACCGGATAGCACCAAGCCTTCAGGCGAAGTGGCAAAACCGCCGTCGTTCGTCGGTCGGCGAGCAACTGTGCCGTCCTGCTGCTGCATGGTCTCGTGCCACATCTCGGTGGAGACGTAGTCTTCTCCGATGTCCGCGAGACGGCGCGGCCAAGCGGCAAGTTTGTTCAATACGCTGGCCAGCGCGCCAGCGTGCAACGCAGGCAGGCGCGCATGCATCGGTGGTGTGCCGGGAGGGTCGTACAGCAGCGCAAGTGTTGCCAGCATCTTGGCGTCCACCTTCACGATGCGGTCGCTATGCCCAGTCGTATTCCACTCGCCGTCGTGAGTCTTGATACCTCCCGCTTCCCCCGTACCATCGTGCTGATAGCAGCTGTCAACGGTTGTCGGCGTGAGGAGATTTGCAATCTGGTCGAAACGAACAGCGGTTCCTGGCGCGCCATAGACGTTCACGCTGAACTTGTTTCTATGGCCAATAGGGAAAAGCTTGAGTTCGTTCTGAAACTGAAACCGTCGCCGCAGCCGTGGATACAGCTCACTGCGCATACCCCCTCCTTGGGGGTCCTCGTATGGCCCCTCCGGATGCAGCAAACCGCCCACACCCCGAAGACCGTTCAGACCCCAGGCCAAGGGCAAAAAGCACTTGTACAGGTTGGTCTGAACGCCCTTGAGCAGCGGCGAGTTCTGCACCGCATTCAGGAAGTTTTGAGTGCCCTCCGCTTCTTGGAGCTCATCGGTCCATGCCGCCTGAAGGCTCGGATACTGTTCAAAGGCCGCGCGACGCCTATTTGCAAGTTCGGTAGCACTGAAACCGCGTATCGCGAACAACGGGTTGTACTCGCCTAGAACGCCACCTTCGTTCCACTCCACCTTTAGCCAGGGTGGATTGCCGAGAATCAAGTCGAACCCGCCGCGCGTAACCAGTACGTCGGCAAAGCAAAGCTCCCAATGCATGAACCGCCGCCTTGACGCGATGGCTTCTACTACAGGGATGCGCGGAAAGGCGTCGCGCAGCTTGCCGATTCGCAGTTGGCCGAAGCGGTCATGCAGCCGCGGCCCTTCCGCCGCTTGCTGCAACGGCAGCTGGGTCTCGAAGCCAGCGAACGTGGCCTGCACCTCAGGCACCAGCGGCACTAGCGGTTCGTCGCTGGTTACCTGCAGGTCCAGCGCCGACTGCGGTGCGATGTCCACCACGTTGCCTTCGAGAATGGCCCCCACCTCCAGCCACCAGGCCTCGCGGCTGGGCAGGTGCTCGCTCTGGGTGATGGGCCAGAACCATAGCGCGCACCAATAGTCCATCACCAGCTTCAGCCGGCGGAAGGGCGTGGCGAGGTCGCCGTCTTCGTTCAGCAGGCCCTGACGGCGAATAGCCTCCTTCTGCGCACGGGACAGCGGCGCGTGCTCGTCGCCCGCGTCCGCACCGCCCTTGGCCTTGCGGTGGGGCCACACATCCAGCGGGTCCTCGGTGCGGGCGCGGTCACGCGCCAAGGCCTGGGTGTGCTCTTGCCACAGCTCCTGCACTTTGGCACTAAGCTGCTGCAGGCGGGCGACCTCGTGGTTGGCCAGCGGGGCGTTGAAGGCCCGGCGCCAAGCCTTCAGGCGCTCGAAGTGCTCGGAGTAGAGCTTCTTGGCATCCTTGTCGGCATAGTCAGCCATGCCCGGGTCGGGCAGCAGGAAGTGCCAGATGTCGCTGGCGCCGAGCGGCGCATCCGCCGTCACGCGGCGTGGCGGCTCCTCATGCCAGGCGGGCTTGGCGCCCCTGACGACGCTGGTGGCGGGGTAGACCTGCCGGCGCGCGCCAATGAGACTGTTGCCGGCGAAGAGCTGGTAGCCGAACCAGGGCACGCGGGCGGGCCGGAGCGGCAGCGGGTTTCCTTGACTGTCCTGCGTGGGCTCGCCGTAGATGGCGTTGAGCCAAAGCGACACCTCGGCTAACTCCACCGCCACGGGGTTCAGGTCCACGCCGAACACGTTGCGGTCGGCCAGCACCATGCGCACCTTCTGCAGTTCCTGCGGGTACTCGTCGTGCGGGATGCGCCGCCCTTCTTCGGCCTGCTTGCGCTCGAGGTAGGCGTCAGCCAGTTGGTTGACGGCTTCGTTCAGGAACGCAGCGCTGCCCATCGCCGGCTCGCAGACGGTGAGCGTGAGTATGTCGTCGGCCTTCTTCACGCGGCCGTTCTCGGGCGCCAGCAACTCCTTCAGCGCGTACTTCACCAGGCACTGCGTCAGCACCTGCGGGGTGTAGTAGCTGGCGCTCTTCTGCCGGTCGCGCCCGGCCAGGCGGTAGATGAAGCTGCCCTTGATGTACTTCCGCAAAGCGCGGTGGCCGTTTTCGTCGATGTCGTAGACGCGCTCGTCCTCGCGGTATTCGGCCAGGCGGCCGGCAGGCACGAACCAGGCGTTCTCCAGCTTGTCGGCTTCACTGTTCTGCGCGCCGCCACCGCGGCGGCCTGATGTGGCGGGTTTGGCCTCGTCGCCCTCGTCGTCGGGGCCATCGTCGTCGTCGCCTTCATCGGCGTCGGCCGCGGCCGCGCGCCCCTTCTTCGGCGCCGGCTTCACCTCGTACAGGTCGTCGGCGGCGAAGAAGCCGCGGTAGCTGAGCAGCGCCTCGTACACAGCGCCCAACTGGTTGATGGACAGCAGCTGGTAGCTGACGCGGCCACTGCGCCGGCCACGGCCGTTGCCACGCGACAGAGACATCAGCCTGATGACGCGCTGCCACAGGTGGTTGGGGAAGCGCACCTTGGCCAGCAGCGGCAGCGCGGCGTCGTCGAACAGGCGGCTGTCCAGCGGGGCCAGCGCAAACACCTCCTTGGCGCCAGCGACGGTTTCGCTGAGCTGCTGCGTAGCGGGGCCGAGCCCGCAGCCTTCGGCCACCAGCTTGAACAGGCGGCGCAGCGTGGCGTCGAAGTAGCCGCCGTCGCGGGCCTGCGGGCTGCTGAGGGGCTGCAGCTCCAGGTCGCGCAGGCTCTCGAGGCTGTAGCCTTTGAGGTAGACCTCGCTGCGGGCGATGGGCACATAGCCCAGTTCGGGCCGCGCCTCTATGTAGAACATGAACAGCAGCCGGTACACCAGGCGAAGGCATTCCAGGCTGAGCTGGGCCGGGTCCAGCTTGTACTGGCCCGAGTAGACGCTCTTCTTGCTGCCGCTGGCCTGCTCGTCGAGCTGGCGAGCGGCTTCGTTGCCCAGCAGCTCGATGGCCTCACGCAGCGCGTACTTCAGGTCTTCGCTGACGCCGAAGGCGTGCTTGTGCGCGTTCTCGTCCAGGCTCTCGAGCAGGCTGCTGCCTTCGCCCGGGGCCAGGCAGTCCTTGTGCAGCAGCGCGGCGCAGGCCTTGAGGGTGTCGGCGTCCTTGCGGTCGAGGATGTCGGCCCAGTCGAAGCGCAGCGCGCGGTTGTTGGGCCACTTGTAGCGGTCCAGCAGCAGCCAGTGGTCCAGGCCGAGCAGCAGCACGTAGCGCGGGGGCTGCTCGGCGCCGAAGACGGCGTCGGAGAGCAGCTCGGCCCAGGTCTCGCGCTGCATGGCGGGCGGCACGGCCTGCCCGCCGAGGTGCAGGCTTTGCAGGCGGTGGTCGAGCAGGTCTTCGTTCTCCGCACCGGGCTGGTAGGCCGGAACGATGGCCAGGCGCGGCAGCTGCAGCTGCCACAGCGGCACGGGCAGGCCTGGCACCAGCTCGTGCACCGCGGGCGCCTTGGGCGGCGTGGCGTAGCCGAGGGCCTGCAACAGGCCAGTTTGCAGCTGAGTGAACAGCTGCCAGCGCTCAGCGTCGTCGTGCCCACGCGCGACCTGGCCACGCAGGCTGAACCACTTCTGCGCCCAGCCTTGCAGGCGCTTGTAAGGCGCGCGGAAGGCGTCGTCGCCGGGGTGCTCGGACTCGGTGGCCTCCCAGGCGTCGAGGCGGGCCTTGATGTCACCCTTGAAGACCTCGGCCAGGTAGTGGTGGCTGTAGAACTCGTTCTCGTTGGCGATGCCCGTGAAGGGCTGGACGGCGTCGAGGACAGGCATGGTCAGGCGGCGGCGCTGGGGTGGCACACTGCCGCGAGCACCTGAATCCAGGGCTGGGGCTCGGTGGTCAGGGAGTCGTGCACCCACTGACGGTATTCGTCAAAGACGCGGCTGATTTGCTGGCTGCGCTGTTCGTAACGGCCGCGCTTCACGGTTTCGAGCTGGTTCTCCAAGGCCAGCTTCAACTGCTCTAGCTGTCGCCCCTGCAGGCGCTTCAGGTCTTTCAAGGTGCCATCCAGCCGCTCGGCCAGGCGCGCGGAGAACGCCGCCTGCTGCTGGAGCATGTGGGCGTGCATCGACTGCGCGGCCTGCGCAAGGGCCTGCTGAAGGCGCTGCGTGGCCTGTTCGAGCCCCGGCAGGTGGCCGCGGTTGGGCAGCTTGCCGGCCTTGAGGCCGGCGCGGGCCGCGAAGGTGTCGAAGGCCTCCAGCGCGAACGGGCCAGCAGCGCCGCGGCGTGTGGCCACACGCCAGTCCACGAGCAGCGGCTGGCCCTTGCGGTTGGGCACCAGGCTCATGAGGATGAAGGCCTGTTCGTCGGGCTGCAGGTGCGGGCTCTGCAGCAGCGGTGCGCTGTGCCGCTTGACCATGGACATCACCCGGTCGCCCAGCCATTCCACGATGGGGTGCTGCGGCCACAAGTAGTGCAACTGCGGCCAGGTGTCGTCTTCGGCCTTGGCTTGCCGGGCTGTTTCAATGGCCTGGGCTATGCGCGCCGGGTCTGCACACAGTGAGTAGTAGGCGTTCTCGGCCTGCACCTCGCGCGGCAGCTGGCGCAAGCGTTCCTGCAGGTCACGCGGGGCCGTGAGGGCGATGATTCGTTCGACGTCGTGGGCCGTCCACTCGCACAGCTTGTCGCCGAGGTTCAGCTGCGTCAGCGCGGTCTTTGCATAGTGGTAGTCGCTCTCGAACAGCGAGCCGGGCTCGTCGATGTGAGCCAGGCTGCTCTCCGGGGCCGCTGGCGCCGCCTCGCCACCGAACAGCTGCATAAGGAAGTCGCCATCCTCTTCGCCCTTGCTGGCGGCCTCCGCGTCGAGCGCGGCCTCTATCTGCTCCGGCGTCATGCCGTCGGCCAGAAAGCCGGTGAGCTTCTCGTCTTCCTTTTCGGGGTCGTAGACGTTCAGGAACGCCGACGGGTCGCCCAGGTTCAGGTAAGCCTGCTGGTCCTTGCGCTGCAGGATTTCGTAGGTACGCAGGTCGCCCTTGATGCGCTCGGTCTGCGCCTCGGTGAAGAGGTAGACGATGTGCGGCTGGTGCTTCTGGCCGTAGCGGTCCACACGGCCGTTGCGCTGCTGGAAGACCATCAGCGAAAACGGCAGGTCGAAGTGAACGAGCCGGTGGCAGAAGTAGTGCAGGTTCAAGCCCTCGCTGGCCACGTCGGAACACAGCAGGATGCGGATGGGGTCTTCCAGGCGGCCGAAGCGCTCGACGATGGCCTGCTGCTCGGTGTCGGTCATGCCGGCGCCGTGAAGCACCTCCAGTTGGCCCGGCTTGAGCTTCAGGTCGGCGGTAAGCTGACGCTTGAGCCACTCTAGAGTCTCGATGCGCTCGGAGAAGATGACCAGGCGGTCGTTGGCGTCGTTGGGCTGCCACGCGAACTCTGACGAGCGCAGGAGGATGAGCAGGCGTTGGTAGCGGCTGAAGTGCTTGGCGGTGGGGTCTTGCACCAGCGGCGTGAGCGCATCCCGCAGCACCTCCAGGCCTGCCACTTCGGATTGCTCGTCGGCGCTGGCGTTCGGCTTGGCCGAGAGCAACTCGATGCGCCTCTCGGTGGACTTCAGCGCCGCAGCTGGGCTGGAGAACAGCGCCTTCTGCATGCCCACGCGTTGCAGTTCCTGCTGCTTACCGGCCTTGTGTTGGCCAGCCTGCGTGAACGCGACATCGAGCAGCGCACGGTACGCCTCTTCCTCCAACTGGGAAGCCGGCTCGGTCAGGCGGGTGGTCTTGCGCTCCTGGAAGTCGGCGGCAACCTGGTCCTTGATATCCTTCTTGAAGCGCCGAATGACCAGGCCCTTGTTGCGGAAGTCGTCCGGGGTGTAGTCGTCGGGGTCGGAGATGGCCGTCGGGTCGAGCAGCGTCATCAACGACGCGAAGCTGCGGGCCGAGCCGTCGTGCGGCGTGGCAGACAGCAGGATGAGTGTGTCGGAGCGGGTTGCCAGCAACTTGGCCAGCCGGGCGCGGCGCGACAGGCCGGTGTCCGCGGCCCGTGCCGCCACGTTGTGGCACTCGTCAATGACGATGACGTCCCACCAAGCGTTCTCGAGGTAGTTGCGGTACTCGAGGTTGCTCTTGAGGGTGTCGACCGAGATGATGCTGCGGTCGAAATGATTGAACGGGTTGTGGTTGGCCGGGATGCGGTTTCGCACGCGGGCCAGGCCCACCGAGTCCAGCCGCGTCAGCGGAATCGAAAAGCGGCTCCACCACTCTTTCTGGAACTGGGTGAGCATGGCCTTCTGGGTGACGACCAGGATGCGCTTGCCGCGGCCGCGCTGAATGAGCTCGGTGGCCAGGATGCCGGCTTCCAACGTCTTGCCCAGGCCGACCGCGTCGGCAATCAGGATGCGTGAACGCGGCTGTTTGAGCGCTTGCAGAGCCGGGTCTAGCTGGTAGGGCACCACGTTCATCACGCCGCGGTGACCGAGGTGAATTTTCTCGTCGTTGGCGACGCTGCGGCGGCGCATGCTCTCCAGGTAGAGGAGCGCGGCGTTGTAGGCGGGGCTGGTGTCCGGCACCAACTTTGTATCGCCTGGGTCGAGAACCTCTATCCGGTCTTCTAACTCAGTGAGGAATAGCGCATCGCGCCCCCGAACCAGGTCGGAAATACCGTCACACGTAAGCAGCCAGCCGCCATCGGTCGAAGGGACGACGCGGCGGATGAGCCATTCTTCGTCGCGGATGACGGCGCGAGCACCAGGAGCAAACGACAGCATGCCCCGAAACTCAACGAGCTATTGCGTAGTCGGGCGACGGATGCTCAACCACACAGGCGGCACCGCACAGCACAAAACCGGTAGAACGCTTTCGCAAATGCATCACTTCTCCCTCTTCCGCCGTTGCGGCCTTGTCGCATCCGATTGATTTCCTGCGTATATCTGGTGCTCATCACAGTGATTGCGCACCAAAACTTCAACGAAGTTCGCCAAAGTCCTGTGTTCTCTCTCGGCAGCCAGACGCACAAGCTCTTTGAGGTCGGACGTAACCCGAATGTTTAGCGTTTCGGTCTTGCGCTTCATCGCCTAGTCATGCCGTTTGGTGCTGCAAATGTAACGCGTTTGCGAAGTACCGGATAGGCACAGGCTAATTCCAATCCGCAAGGCTTCATTGCGATTCGGCAAGGCACTTCTCACTCTCTCTCCCAGGAGAAAGGCCTAACTTTTGGACGATGGTGGAAGTGGGGAGATTGGGCAAACCACCCCCCACCCGACCGAAGTCGTAGAGCGTGGTTGCCTTCGACCTGGACGCATGGAGCCAGCGTATCGAAAGGGCATGGCGGACGCGTACGGACGCCGCCATCAGACCAGACTATTCGGAGCCCGGACGCCCCGCCACTCACCCTCTAGTCGTACCACCCAGGTGTCGTGCTCGAGTTCCGCTGCACGCAAGGACCGGTCGCGGCGTATTGAACCCCCTCCTCCGGTCTCTTGGTCTAGAGCACGACGTTTATATCTGCCTGCCGCTACGTGTGATGCGGCGAGCTGCACGCATCGCTGAAACGCGGTTGCTACACGTAGTTCAACTAACTACTAGACGCCTTGCTCGCGGGTCGCATAACGGAATTCGTCCCCTCTGCTTTGGGAGCAGATGCTCCACAGGAGAGGAAAAAGGACATGAAAATCAACCACTTAGGAAAACTCCGTTATTCAGTAACGGGCACATCAAACGACGTCATCCCAACATTCTTCCCACAAGCAACAGCGTCACTGACCGTGACTATGTCTGCTACATACAAACAACTCATCGAACATCATCTGGCTCGTGTCCGCAGCGAATCCTCTTCGTCTCTCACAGAGCAGATTGCTCGCAACCATCTGACGGCGCTGCGCGGTTTCATGCAGCACCTGGGCTTGCATGAAACCTCACCCGTTGGACCGGAAATGGCGGCCGAACACATTGTCGAAGTCAAGCGCCACCTCAACGCCATCGACATTAGCGAACGCTCAAAAGCCGACCGGCGAAGCTTGCTGAACGCTTGGCGAACCTCCTTCGAACTCATGGGCGCGGCGCCCTCGCTCACTGTCCGCGGACGTGAACGCCGGTTCGCCGCGGCCGAGGTCCCGTCCGCGACGCCATTCGAAAAGGGTCTGCGTGACGCTCTGCGCCATGCAGGACTGACCCCCAAGCGGGCAGCGATTGAAGCGGGCGTCAGCCCATCGGCATTGGGTCGGTGGGCCCGCGGAGCGCTCCCTAACCTACGCTCGACGGCCACTTTGCGCAGACTCGAGGCTACTCTGACATTGCCCGAAGGCCATCTGTCTGCGCTTCTCACGCGAACGCTCCAGCAGATGGCACCCGAACGCCCCATCGAGTACCGCGCGCGTCACAAGACGAGATGCTCAGACGTCTATCAACTCAAAGTTTCTGAGCTGAGTCCTGAATTTTTGCAGGAATGGCAAAGCTTGTTGCGGCACAAAACTGATATCGGGGGCGCCGGCAGGAAGCGGCTTGGAGCCAGTCGCTGGACTGCAAGTGGAAGCGATACGACCGTAGGTGCAATCGCAGGTATCACGACAGTCAATGGACATCACTTTGCCAGCGCAGGCGTGCTATGGCATCACGTTCGTCCGTACTACGGATTTCTTCGTCTTCCTGTCAACGAAGGCGGTTGGGGGCTAGAGACACATCAGCTTCAAACCCTTGCGTGGCTCGCAGTTCCTGAAGCGCTTGACGCGTATCTGACATTTCAAACCCAGCGCTCAAACGGCCTCAGACACACCGGTCACGCTGTTTTTTGCGCATCGGTAGCTTCACTCCTTTACCCCAAGCGCGGCTTTCTCTCTCAAATTGCGCAGATTCCGAGTCGGCTTCCGGCCATTGCGACGCAAGACCGCACCTGGGACGAGCTCTGTGAAGCAGCGCGTGACACGGTTCTGGAATGGAAGGTAGCCTGCACGGACATTTCACGTCATCCGGAGGAACCCATTCGTTTCCTCCTCGAACAAGAAGAACCCATGGCGCCGGTGTTCTCGGCGATGAGCCGGATTCGCGACATAGGCAATGCTGCGCCGTCGGGAAGCCGGGCTGAAGCTGTTGCTCGCCGCGACGAACTGCTCCTCGGAATGCTGATGTCGAACCCCTTGCGTCGCAAAAATCTCATTGCGCTCACGTGGCATGAGGACAATTCCGGCAATGTGTACCAAGCACAAAGCGGACAGTGGAGGCTCCGCCTCCCGCGCACAGACTTCAAAAACGGAAGGGGCCGTTCGCAACGAGCGAAGACATACGACGTGAGCATTGCACCGTGGCTCCACGAGCTGCTCGCCGACTACGTTCATAGATTTCGACCGATTTTGGCCGGGGACGGTACTGGGAGCCACTTGTTTCTCTCCAGAAACGGGTGGCCACTAAGTGCCATGACACACTGCGTTCTTGACCTGACAAGGGCTCACATTCCGGGATGCGGCGGTTTCGGGCCGCACGCATTTCGCCATCTTGTCGCTACAGATTGGCTGCGGCGAAATCCTCATGACTTTCTCACGGTGGCTGAGCTGCTGAACGACAGTCTCCCAGTGGTCATGAAAACGTACGCACATCTGAAGCAAGAGACTGCGCTCGCTCGACACTCGGACCAGCTGCAAGCGCTGCTCCCTTCTTATCTCAGGCGTTCTAAATAAAACTGGTGATTACACGAGGCTCCATCAAGGAGCTTTCGTGAAGAACCAATCCCCAGCTACTACGACCAATGCAGTTTCGCGCCCCATCAGCCTCTCGTCGCTCTTGAACAAAGAGTCCCTTTCGCAACGCCTAGGTGTCTCGGTCAGAACACTCGAAGGCTTGGTCGCCGAGGGGGAGTTCCCTCCTGGCGTTCGGATTGGCCGCTATCTCTATTGGACCGAGGCCGCTGTCGACGCGTGGCACGAGCGCATATTCTCGCTACAGCTCAACTGGCGCCCTTGACTTCGCGTACTGGCTCATGCCTTCCGCTATCAGCTCTGCCGTTGACAGCGGCGAGCGCTAGGGTCACTACGCAATGAGTCTTCAGTTTCCGAGGCTGCTGGCCGGCTTCCGAGTACTGCCGCCAGTGCGCCCGAGACACGAATTACGGTGAATTATTCTGCTCAGAATAATTCACCGTAACAGCCAGCAGGCTGAGCGACGCTGTTCGTGCGCTCCACAGTTTGAGGCCCGATGCGGAACAGTGTGTAGCACGCGGGGTTGAGTATGAGCGATGTAGAACGCGGGCCAAGGCTGACTAAAACACCGTTGCTACATGAGACTCCACCAACTACCAACCGAATCGAAATGCTGTACTACAAAGACGTTGTTCTGCCCTCCAAGCCCGAAAAGGGGCGCATGCTTGATGACCTCGGGAACTTGACCGAGTCTGCAGGAGCTGCAAGCGCAGGAGAGATGGGGTTTGCGCTCATCGCGAAGGCCATCGTGGAAGAGGCCTGGCGTCTTGATGAGAGGCTGCGTCTGCAACTCAAGACGATGCTAGACACTGCTTGACAGGTCTGCTGAGCACGAATGGCCTTGCTCCCTCGCAAGGCCATTCTTTTTTTGGGCCAGTCGCGAATCTGTGCGCAGACTCGGATTTAAGCTGACAGTGCGACCGTGGCGCGACTCACTGCTTCCCGGATTCGTCTGGCGGGATGTCCTGGTGTCGACCGGCGGGATGGGCCTTGCGTTCAATGAAGTCGGCGGCTGCGTTCAGCCACCGAGGTACGGCGTCTGCGGTGAGCGACCCCACGATTGCCACGGCCGCGACAACCGCGAGGGTGTACAGGATGGCGTGAAACAGGTCCATGCGGTCAGTATGCCCACTATTCATCGTTCACGGTGCATCTGGTCGAGCGCACGCGCAATTGTGTCTGCAGCACCTGGTGCGCTGATACCGAGGCGCTCGTCAGTGATGACAACGTTTGAGCGAAGCTCCGCCGGCCACCCTTCGTCGACGTCGTCCAAGGCAAGCCAGGCTCGGGGGCATCTACGAAGAACGTCTTCGTGCACCTGCACACCACGGGGCTTGTCCAGAAACTCGGCGAGGGCCATCCGGCTATGGAACGTCGCGCCGACTACACGCTCCCGAAGCCCTGCGGGCAATCGCTTCGCTGAACCGTAGCACCCATACTGTCGCACCCAGCTCGTGCTCAATACGATGCGCAGCTCGGGATATGGGGCCAGCAACTCCTCGAGCAGCGGCGCGTGTTCGAAGAGTTCGAAGCTAGGCAGCCCAGCGTACGCACCGCGGCGCGGGTGCCACAAGACATGCTCATGATGTAGCACGCCATCGAAATCCAAGTAAAGAACGACCTCTCCGTATCCCCGCGGGTACCTTCGAGTGCTCATTTCATTGTGGACGTGCGAACCAGCCAATCGCGCAACTGGCTTTGGACCCGAGGGTCGGAAACACCAAGCGCTGGGTCACAGAGTAGAAGGTTGAGCCGACCTTGACTGAATTCTTTTCCGTCATCGTCGAGGACCAAGTGATGCGCCACGGTTGATGCGTTCGCTTGCAGCACAGTCTCGATTGCCAACTCACGCGGCATCCGGGGTGCACTGCCAGCAAAGCGAGGGCCCAGCTCTCCAAGTAAGGCTCGGAGCTCAACGTCGCTGTACTCGTAACGCCAAGTCGAGTGCACGACAACGCCGACGTCTTGAGCTTCTTGGAGCAAGGTCACAAGATGCGGCAACCAACAGAACCTGCTTCGCGAGCCGGTCGAGTCGTCGAGCGGATGGAGCACACCATCAAAATCGAGAAAAACCAGTCTCACGACGCACCTGTGTTTGACTGCGCCATCGCATTCCGATGGCGCAGGGAGCTCAGTACCACGTGCCCATACGACTTTCGGTGGGCATGGTGTATTGTACTACTATTTTATTACACTGGCTGTGCAGATTACTGCACAGCCAGTGTTTGGGTTCTGCGCCGCGCGGCCCGAGTCAGCGCTCATCGGGTTCACGAGGCGCGCCCCTCGTCGACACCGGGATTCGTGCTCGCCAGCGGCGCAACCCGACTCCAGGTGCGGCAGCACAAGCGCAGGCATGCGCTCGCGCCTAGCCCGTGCCGTCGGGCGAGCCCATCTCAGCGTCAATCTCACGCCTCCACTGTTCAACCTCATGTGCAAGCGGCGGCTCGGATGCCCGCAAGAGACGTTGCGCGAGCTGCGACTCGACCCGCGCTTGACGAATATCCAGATACTCGTCCCGGCGATGCAGTTTGTAGGCGCGGTTCTGCAACCGCTGCAACAGCCATTCAAGGCGCTGCATACGCTCCAGCGCTTCTTCGACCAAGACCGCCTGCTGAGAAACTGCACGCAAAACGTCTGGCGTCACCATTGCGAACACGCGCGCAGGAAGCGTCAGAACCTCACCCACCGCGTAGATGCCGCACGGCGTGGCGCCGCTCTCTTGCTCCAGCAGCAAAGCCCACACAGGCTCGGGCTCAGCGTCTTGCAATGCCCAACGCCATCGGCCCCCGCCCTGGCTCAACAGAAACGCGTACAGATGCGGCAACTGCCAGTTGATGACCTCACTCATGCAGCCCTCCGCGTGTCGTCGTCGTTTTGGGCAGGACCAGTTGACGGCGGCCCGGAGAACCCAGTATGCCCAGTGGCTGCCGCAAGTGCGGCAGCCACTGCATTTGCGACGAACTCTTCAAGTGCTCCCTCGGACAGCCCTGGCGGAGCAATACTGCGCGCGTGCTCGAGGGCAGCGGTCGTAGCGGCCTTGAGCTGGGCTAAGCGCTTCGCACCTTCGCTGCGCATGACGTTCACGACGTCGTCGGCTTTTACGTTGACGTAGCGCCCGACCATCGAATCGGTCTTATGACCGGTGAGTGCTTTCACGATGGCCATGTTCCCTGTCGCCAGGGCCATGCGCGTTGCGGCAGTGTGGCGCAAATCGTGAATACGGATATCTTCAATGCCTGCTCGCTCACATGCCCGTCGAAATCCAGCCTTCAGCGCTTCGTACGACGCGCCCACGATGCGCTGAGCGGCATCTCCCGGCCCGAGCTGACGCAAGGCCTCGAGAGCGCGAGGCGACAGTGGCACATCGCGCGCGCCATCTTTCCCGTCCGAGAGATGGAGTACCTCTCGCGTCCAGTCCACATCGCCCCAGGTGGCGTGGAGAATGGGTTCGCTCACGCGCATCGCAGTCTCGCGAAGCAACACGATGACAGGCGCAAGCATGCGATTGCCAGACGACTCCAGCGCCTCGTCGAGCTTTTGCTCTTCGTGCATTGACAGAACGCGCTCTCGTCCCGGGTCCACCTTGGGCATCTTCAACCCGTTGGCAGGGTTCTCGTTCGAGTGGTCCCAATGCCAGGCCCGGCGCGCGTAATTGAAGAAGCTTCGCAGCAGTGCGCGCTCAAGTGCAATAGTCGCTCCGGACAGCCCATCCTCGCGAAGCGCGTCCACCAAGCGCTGCACGTCCAGCCGCTTGATGTCCGCTGCAGCCCCTTGCGCGAGCACTTGGCGAATCTTGTCGGAACCGGCAGTCTTCGTCATCTGTGCACGTCGGTGCGCAACGAGCCCACGCGGAATGCGTCTGGGCGTCTCGTCGCTCAGCCTGACCTCAAAATAAAGCCCGGACTGCGCGTCAGAGACTGGCGAGACCTCGAGCAAAGGCACACCAGCCGCAGCCAAGTACTTGTTGATGCGACGACATTCTTGAGCACCGCCCTTTAGACGCGGCAGGTGCTCCAGCCCATACTGCTGCAGGGCTTGAGCAAGCGTGGTGCGGTGTGGGCCCAGGTGCAGGGGCTTACCGACTTTGTCGATGTGCGCCATGCGCTCTCGCACTTCGGCCTCGGCTGCCGCCTTGGACGGGTGGCCTGAGACGTAGATGTCGGCGCCCTTGTGGCGTTTGCGCATGCACCAGCCGGCGCCCTCGCGATATGGTTTAGCCATGGCGCACCTCCGTAGAGGTAGGGGCAGAGCGCAGCGGTGTGCGGAATTCGTTCAATCCTGCGCCGTGCGGCGCAAGGGTTTGCAGTGCTTTGCTTTTCATCAGCAACTCCTAAGTGGTGGAGCTGCGTGTAGTCACCGCCTTTTTATCCGCCCGGCTTTAGACGCTTTACGACGCCTTGTCTGCCAACCTGGGGCCTTCTCATGCGGTCCAACATCTGACGAGCCAGATGCGCAATCAAGCGCAACGATTCGCCAACGTTTGTCAGACGTTCGCTCTCGAGTGCCGACACTCCTGTCAGAACCTGCGTCAGAAACAACGTCAGAAAAGCAAAAAGGCGACCAACAATGTTGGCCGCCTTTTTTGCTAGCCCTTGTAAATCAAGGGCTTATGACTGGTGGCCTGGGGCGGAATCGAACCACCGACACGCGGATTTTCAATCCGCTGCTCTACCAACTGAGCTACCGGGCCTTGGGAAGCCCAGGAGTATAGCAGCTTGGCGGTGGCCCTCAGCCCAAACCGCTGCGCTTGGCGCGGGCCAGGTCCACGCCCAGCTGCTTGAGCTTGCGGTAGAGGTGGGTGCGCTCCAGGCCGGTCTTCTCGGCCACGCGCGTCATGGAGCCGGACTCCTTGGCCAGGTGGTACTCGAAGTAGGCCTTCTCGAACTCGTCGCGCGCCTCGCGCAGCGGGCTGTCGAGGTTGAAGGTCTGCTGGGCCTGCGGGCCCATGGGCAGCGTGGGCATGAGGCCGTTGCCGTTCACCGGGGCCACCCCGTTGACGTGGTGGTGGGTCATGGCCTCTTCGACCGTGACCTCCAGGCCCACCAGGCGCGGCGGCACCAACGCGGCGCCGCCGGGCGCGGCCTTGGGCACCTTGTTCAGGCCCTGGTCCACGGCCTTGAGCAGCTTCTGCAGCGTGATCGGCTTTTCAAGGAAGGCCGAGGCGCCGATGCGCG
>NZ_MKSS01000075.1:0-3148 GCF_001897365.1 Hydrogenophaga sp. 70-12 | reverse complement strand
CGTCCACCGACAGGTTGGCCTCGATGTCGATCGGCAGCACCAGGGACTGCAGGGGCTCGGTGGGCGCGGGCGGCGCGGGTGGGCGCTGGTCGCTCACGCGCACGCGCGCGGCATGCAACTCGCTCACCAGCAGGTCGCGGCGCAGCAGGCCGAGCCAGAACAGCCCGCCCAGGCGCAGGCGCAGGCCCTCCACCTGCACCGACAGCCCGTCCCGCGACCAACCGAGCGCCTGCACTTGGCCACCGCCGATGAGGCTGCCGCTCACGCCCTCGGCCTGGATGCGGCCGGCCTCGGGCGCCTTCTCCGCCTGCCAGGCCAGGCCCCAGCGCAGCGCCTGCGCCAGCGAGCCTTCGCTGGCGGCCCAGGCCCCCAGCAGCAGCGCGCCGGCCAGCCCGGCGCCGGCGAGCGCGCCGAACAGCCACACCAGGGCGCGGCCGAACCAGCCGGCGGCGCCGGGCCAGCGCGGGGCCGGCGGCGGCGCGACCGGTGGGGGAAGGGGGCGCTGGGGCTCGGCCATCGCCACCTCAGAAGACGAAGCCCACGCTCAGGTGCAGGCGCAGCTTGCGCGGCTGCACGCCATAGGCGATGTCCACCTGCAGCGGGCCCACCGGGCTGTTGTAGCGCAGGCCGGTGCCCACGCCCCACAGGAAATCGAGCTCGCTCACGCGGTTGGCGACGGCGCCGCCGTCGACGAACAGCACGTGCTCGAAGGGGGAGCGCGACACGCCGTCGCCCCAGATGGGGCGCTGCCATTCCAGGCTCACCACGGCCTTGTAGCGGCCGGCGAGCACGCTGCCGTCGGGCTGCACCACGCCGATGTCGCGCAGGCCGTAGCCGCGCACCGAGGCGTCGCCGCCGGCGTAGAAGAGCTGGGTGTCGGGCACGGGCGTGGACCGCTCGGCGATCACGGCGCCGCCTTCCAGGCGCAGCGCCAGCCGGCCCAGGCGCGTGGGCGGGCGCGCGGTGGCGCGTTCGCCGGGCACGGTGGAGGGCAGCTCGGCTTCGCGGTCGAGCGGGAAGTAACCCAGCCAGCGCGCCTGCGTGCGGCCGAAGGGCTTGCGCGTGATGCCCAGGGTGCTGCCCACGCCCAGCTCCACCGCCAGCGCATGGCCGCGGTTGGGCGAGATCGGGTCGTCGAAGCGCTCGCGCGACCAGGCGTAGTTGGCCGTGATGGACGACTCGATGCGGCCCTTGATGCCGCTCAGGCGCTCGCTGTCGGTGAGGGTGCGCGCGCGGTCGTATTGCAGGTACACGCTGCGGTCGTACTCGACGCCGTCCTGTGCCCGGCCGAAGCGCGCGCGCTGGCTGGTGGTCTCGACCTGGTTGGTGTCCTGCTTGGCGGCCTGCAGCAGCGAGACCCAGCGCCAGCCCTCCTTGTCCAGCGGCGAGGACCACTCGGTCTTGGCCAGGCTGTCCTGGCGCTCGAAACGCAGGGTGGACAAGGCCCGCCAGCCGATGCCGGGCAGGCGGTTGTGGATGTGCTCCAGCGACAGGCGCGCGCCGTTGTCGGTGCTGGCGCCAATGCCCAGCACCAGCTTCTGCCGCATGGCCTCGCGCAGCTGCACCTTCACCGGCAGCGCGCCGCCGCCGGCGCCGGGCTCCACGTAGACGAAGGCGGCATCGTAGTAGCCGCTGTCGAGCAGGCGCTGCTGGGCCTGCTGCAGCAGGGCGAGGTCGTAGTCGCTGCCCGGCGTGAGTCCGGTGAGGCGCACGATGCGCTCGCTCATCTCGCGGTCGTAGCGCTGCGCGCCGTCGATCTCGATGGCGCCGAAGCGCCGGTGCGCGCCGGAGTCGAGCTCCACGTACAGGCGCGCGCTGGCGCTGGCGCCGTCGACGTCGGCCAGGCTGCTGCTGATGCGCCCGCCGGGGTAGCGCTGGGCGGTCAGGCGGCGCAGCGCGGCGGTCTTGGTGCGGTCCCACTGGTCTTGCGTGAAGCGCTGACCGGCGAGCAGGGCGGCCTCGCGCTGGATCTCCTCGCGCTGCGCCTGGGCGTCGGCGTCGCTGGCGATGTCGCCCAGAAAGCTGATCTGCACGCTTTGCACCGTGGTGGGCGGGCCGGGGTCCACCCGCACCGGGATGCGGCCCAGCGGCGCGGGGCCCTGGCCGGCGGCGGCGAGGGCGGCCGCGGTGGGCGGCAGCGGTTCGCCGATCTCGATGCGCGGCGCGAAGTAGCCGCGCGTGGCGATCAGCTCGCGCGCGTTGGCGGGCAGCTCGCTCAGCAGGCGCTCCAGCTCGGTGGCGTCCAGGCTGCGCTGCTCGCGAAAGCGCTGGATGTCCAGGTGGCGCAGCAGGAAGGCGTGCAGTTCCTCGGGGGCGTCGAGCTCGATCTCGAAGCGTGGCGTGACGGGGGGGCGGGCGGCCCGCGCGGCGCGGCGGGTGTCGGCGCCGGAAGGACGGGCGTCGTCCTCGTCCGCGGCGGGTGCTGGGGTGTCGGGCGATGCGGGGGCCGCGGCCGGACCTGCCGTGGCGGGGTCGACCTGCGCCCAGGCCGGCGTGGCGCCGCAGGCGAGTGCCAGCACAAGCCGCCACGCGGCCCGGCGGTGGCGGGCCGGAGACAGGAAACGCATGCGCCGATTATTTCGACAGCATGCGCATCGTGTCTTCCAGGCCCTTCAGGGTGAGCGGAAACATGCGTTGGCCCATGAGCTGCTGGATGATGCTGATGCTCTGTCGATACTGCCAGACGCCATGGGGTTCCGGGTTGATCCACGCGAACTTGGGAAACGCGTGCGTGAGGCGCTGCAGCCACTCGGCGCCGGCTTCCTCGTTGTTGTATTCCACGCTGCCGCCGGGTTGCAGGATCTCGTAGGGGCTCATGGTCGCGTCGCCCACGAAGATCAGCTTGTAGTCCTTGTTGTACTTGCGGATGATGTCCCAGGTCGGGAACTTCTCGGCGTAGCGGCGGCGGTTGTTCTTCCACATGAAGTCGTAGACGCAGTTGTGGAAGTAATAAAACTCCAGGTGCTTGAACTCGCTCTTGACGGCCGAGAACAGCTCCTCGACGCGCTGGATGTGCTCATCCATGGTGCCGCCCACGTCCATCAGCAGCAGCACCTTCACGTTGTTGTGCCGCTCCGGGATCATCTTGATGTCCAGGTAGCCGGCGTTGGCCGCGGTGCTGCGGATGGTGTCGGGCAGATCGAGTTCG
>NZ_MKSS01000074.1:0-19216 GCF_001897365.1 Hydrogenophaga sp. 70-12 | reverse complement strand
GGATGCTGGCCTGCTCGCGCACCACCGTTTCGCCGCCCGAGAACGGCGCGGGCTGGCTGATGACGGGCGTGCTGCTCACGCTCACCGACAGGTTGCCGTGCGCCACGGCCACGGGGCCGAGCGTGACCGCCTGGTTCATGACGATGGAGCCGGTGCGCGCATTGATCACGACCTTGGCGCTGGGCACGCTGGATTCGATGCGCACCTCTTCCACGCGCGCCAGGAAGGCCACGCGCTGGGAGGGGTCGGTGGGCGCGTTCAGGCGCACCACGCGACCGTCTATGGCGCTCGCGGTGCCGGCGCCCAGGGCCTTATTGATGGCGTCGGTGACGCGGCTGGCGGTCTGGAAGTCGTTGCTGTTGAGGCCCAGGTCCAGCGTGTCGCCCGCGTGCAGCGAGGTCGGCACGGCGCGCTCGACCTGGCCACCGCCGGGGATGCGGCCGGCGCTCAGGTGGTTGATCTGCACCTTGCTGCCGCCGGCCGACGCGCCCGCGCCGCCGACCATGAGGTTGCCCTGCGCGAGCGCGTAGATCTCGCCGTCGGCGCCGCGCAGCGGCGTGACGATGAGCGTGCCGCCGCGCAGCGACTTGGCGTTGCCCATGGAGGAGACGGTGACGTCGATGGGCTGGCCCGGTTGCGCGAAGGGCGGCAGCTCGGCCGTCACCATCACGGCGGCCACGTTCTTGAGCTGGGGGTTGGCGCCGGGCGGCAGCGTCAGGCCGTACTGCTGAAGGAAGTTGGCCAGGCTTTGCCCGGTGTAGGGCATCTGCGTGGTCTGGTCGCCGCTGCCATCCAGGCCCACCACCAGGCCGTAGCCCGTGAGCATGTTGCTGCGCACGCCCTGCACCGCGGCGATCTCTTTCACGCGCACGCTTTGCGCGGCGACGGAAAAAGTCGCCAGCGCAACGCAAATCAGCATCAAGTGGCGCAGGCGGTGGACGATATTCATGGCATCGGCAAGTGGTCAAACCCAGGGAGGCCGCGGAGCCGGCTGTGCCGGGTCGCTGGTGCCGCCCCGTGGGGGTCGCGCGAAGCGCGGCGGGGGAATTGCATGATCGCGTCCTCTAGAACGGCAGAACGCTCAAAAAGAAGCGCGCCAACCAGCCAATTGACATGGCTTCGCCCTGCGCGCCGCGGCTGCGCGACTCGATGCGCGCGTCGGCCACCTGGGTGGAGGGCACCACGTTGCCGGGGCGGATGCTGCGCGGATCGACCGTGCCGGAGAAGCGCATCACGTCCACGTTGGCGTTCACGCCGATCTGCTTCTCGCCGACGATGCGCAGGTGGCCGTTGGGCAGCACCTCCTGCACGGTGGCGGTGATGGAGCCGCTGAAGTTGTTGTTGCTCGAGGTCGCGCCGTCGCCCTTGAAGTTGTTGCTGCTCTGGGCGCCGAGGTTGGCCTTGCTCCAGGGCGTGGTGCCGCCGAACAGGGGGATGGCGTTGATGCTGGCCGAGGCATCGGCGCTGCGGTCGATGGAGGCCGAGGAGTTCTGGCTTGCGGTCACGCGCTCGGTGATCTGCACCGTGATGATGTCGCCCGGCAGGCGCGCGCGCGGGTCTTCGAACGCGGGGCGGTAGGTGGCGGCGCGAAACAGGCCGCCGGTGGGCGCGGCGGCGGCCACCTGAAAGGCCTGTTCCTGCTGCACGTACCGCACCGGCTGGGCGGGCGCCAGGTCCACCACGGGTTCGTTGCGCAGGGTTTGGCAGCCGCTGGCCAGCACGGCCAGGGTGGAGAACAACACCCACAACGCCAATCGACGGCACATGACGAGTCCTTGAACAGCGGCCCCCCAATGGGACCTTGCGAGGATTGTCAAAAAACTTGAGGGTGGCCAATGGCCGGAACAAGGCGCCGCAGCCTGGCCTTTTCCAAGGTTCGGCCCCCGGAGCAGGCGATGGCCCGTACCTATGGCCGATGCGGTCATTTGGCCGAGAACTCAGGCGCGCGCCGCGCCACCCAAGCAGCATCGGACGACCGCGCAGGGCAGTCGCCCCCCTCCCCATCCCGCCGAGGTGCCTATGCCGTCGCTGACCAGCTTCTTTTCTCGCAACAAGCTCAAGGAGGAAGCCTGCCATTGGAACAGGAAGGACCTCAATCTCAAGAAGCTGGATGAGCTGCTGTCCCAAGACAAGGTGAAAAACGGCGCGGTGCTCTACCTCAACACCAGCCGCTCGCCGCTCGGGAAGGGGGTGGACTTCCTGTCGACACGAGCAAGCACCACGTCGCATTCCCTGCTCACCCCCCGCGGCTCCAGCGCGGAGACCGCACGGCGCTTGGAAAACACCCTCACGACGCAGTTTGCCGATCGCTACTACGGGCCCGAGGTGGAAGCGGCTCGGCAGTATGTGCTCAATGCCCTCGCCCAGAACCGGCAAGTGGTCAAGAACCCCCCATTCGCCCAGGCGATCCACACGCTGGCCCATGCCAGAGAGATGCCTCGCCCCACGGGGCCCGCCCAGACCGAGCTCCCACTGGACGTCAGCCGCCCAACCCAACCGGCTTCCCCCTCTGGCACCCGGGCCATCGGCCCGTTTGCGAAAGTCATCGACCATTTGGTCCCCGGCATCTCGAAAGACACGCCGGTGGACCGCGTGATCGAAGCCATGAACGCGCTGCCTGATGACTTGAAAGAGACCCTCCACGAGGTGCTGAACTTTCGGATCAAGCACCACCGCGATGACATTGACCCTGGCATGCGCGAAGCAGCCATCGCACTCTGCGTCGGGCTTCAGCGCCCCGCAGCCGAGGACACCGCCCCCTCCGTCGGCGACACCTCGCAGGCCATCGGCGCTTTTGCCGACACGCTCAAGCGGGCCGCGCTCGCCCATCTGGGTTATGCGGAGTTCGCCGAAATCGATGAAACCACCTCGCTTGATGAGCTCCTGGACAACATCCACTCGCGATCCATCGAGTGGAGGCACGCCATCCGGAACGTCCTCCTTCAGATCATTGACCTGAAGGCCCCGAGCGACAGGAAATCGGAGTGGCCCGTGCTGTTCGGCGATGCCCACATGGCCGCACGGGTGTTGCAAGGCATCGAGCAGAACCCACCCGCCGACCCCTACGCCGACATCGACGGCGCCGACCTGTTCGACTACCGCGGCAACAACGGCTTCGGGTCGCTGACCAGCAGCAGCGTCTGAACCCCGCTCCCCGGCGCCAAGGCGCCGCCCGCGGTCCTCACAGCTGCGCGAGCTTCTGCAGCATCTGGTCCGAGGTCTGGATCGACTTCGAGTTCATCTCGTAGGCGCGCTGGGTTTGGATCATGTCCACCAGCTCCTGCACCACGTTCACGTTGGATTGCTCGGTGTAGCCCTGCATGAGCACGCCCATGCCGGTGGTGCCCGGCGCGCCATCGACCGGCGCGCCCGAGGCCACGCTTTCGCGGAACAGGTTCTGGCCCATGGGCTCCAGACCGGCCGGGTTGACGAAGTTGGCGAGCTCGATCTGGCCGACCTGCTGCGGCTGGGTCTGGCCCGGCAGCTTGACGGTGACGATGCCGTCGCTGGAGACCGTGACGCTCTCGGTCTCGGCCGGCAGCGTGATGCCCGCGGTGAGCGGGAAGCCGCTGCTGGTGACCATGCGGCCCTGCGCGTCGCGCTGGAAGCTGCCGTCGCGCGTGTAGGCCGTGGTGCCGTCGGGCATCTCGACCTGGAAGAAGCCAGCACCGTTGACGGCCACGTCCAGCGCGTTGCCCGACTGCTGCAGGCTGCCCTGCGTGAAGTTGCGGCTGGTGGCCACGGTGCGCACGCCCAGGCCGATCTGCAGGCCCGTGGGCAGCTCGGCCTGCTCGGCCGCGTTGGCGCCCACCTGGCGCAGGTTCTGGTACATGAGGTCTTCGAACACCGCGCGCGAGCGTTTGAAGCCGTTGGTGCTGACGTTGGCCAGGTTGTTCGAGATGACGTCGAGCTGGGTCTGCTGCGCCGTCATGCCGGTCTTGGCGATCATGAGGGAGTTGATCATGGGAGGCTCCGTGCTTAGCCGTTGACGTTGAGCAGCTGCGAGGCGCTGCGGTCGTTGCCTTCGCCGTTTTGCAGCATGCGCATCTGGTATTCGAACTGCCGCGAGGCCGCGATCATGCCGACCATGGCCTCGACGGGATTGACGTTGGAGCCTTCGAGCGCGCCGTCGTGCAGGCGCGCCACCTCGCTCGTGGGCAGGGGGTTGCCTTCGGGGCCGCGGAACAGGCCGTCGTCACCGCGCTTGAGCGGGTTGTCGGCGTCGGGCACCACCATCTTCAGGCGGCCCGCCACCTGGCCGGGTTCGTTGCCCACGCGCGTGCTGACGCTGCCGTCGGCACCGATGTCCACGCGCGCGTTCTCGGGGATCACGATGGGGCCGCCGTCGCCCAGCATGGGCAGGCCGCTGGCGTTCACCAGCGTGCCGTCGGCGTTCACCTGCAGCGCGCCCGCACGGGTGTAGGCCTCGGTGCCGTCCAGGCCCTGCACCGCGAACCAGGCGTCGCCTTGTGCGGCAACGTCCAGGTTGCGGCCGGTCTGCTGCACGGAGCCCGCCAGGTTGGAATGGCCGGCCGTGGCCTCGAGCGCGAACACGCGGGTGCTGGCGCCGTCACCGCGGATGGGCACGGCGCGGAAGGTGGACAGCTCCGCGCGAAAGCCCGTGGTGGACACGTTGGCCAGGTTGTTCGACAGCACCTGCTGGCGGTGCGCCGCCGCGCTGGCGCCCGTCATAGCGGTGTAGATGAAGCGGTCCAAGCACAAGTCCTTTCACTCGCCTGCCGCGCCAGCAGCGCTGGCCACGGCGGCTTGAAAGGATTGTGGAAATTCTTGAGGGTGCTCGATGCCCGGAACAGCGGGGGGATCGTCCCGTCAATTCGGTGCTTCAGGGCCCGCTCGCCTGAAGCACCGAAGGATTCACTTCTGGATGTCGAGCGACCGGATCGTGTAGCGCCCGGTCGAGCGGAAGCTGGTGTATTCGGTTTGGAAGGCCACCCCCAGGTCGGCAATCCAGACGTACTTCATCTTGTTGACCACGACGCCGCTCTCGCCGGTCTTGGTGCATTCGATGGGGATGCCATTGCCGGTGAGGCCAGCGTATACCGAGGAGGCCGCCACGGCCGTGCCCGCGACGCAGACCCGTTTTTCGTAAGTGAAGCCGGCCACCTGAGGGGCCAGGCCCGTCTTGGCTTCCATGGTGTAGGTGCGCCCCGGAACGGGTTTGCCCAGCGACCGGTCAAACACCATCAGCTCCTTGGTCTCGAAAGGCTGCTGGGCCGTGGGTCGGTCCAGAAAACTCGTCTGTGAACGAAGGAGGTGGATGTTGGCAAACATCAGCGCCATATTGATGCGGTACGGCACCCCGTTACGGGCGTACTCGGATCGGGACTGGACATAGCCATCGCCCAAATCGGTGATCGTGTAGTCCGCGTCGAGCGACAGCTTCCGGCCTTCTTCGTCGAAGTCGGCGGACATGCGGTAGCGGATGCGCTTGAACGGGGGGACCGGCAGGCGCTCGCCCGCTTCGAGCACGGCCCTGACCTTGGGCGGCAGCTGGGCGGGCGTGAACTGCTCGGCCATATAGGCCTCGCTGTTGGTCACGACGGTCTTGGTGTCCACGGCGGCACAGCCGCCCAGCGCGGCCGCGATGGCCAACACCAGTACACGAAAGCGCAGATCGGAAGCAGAGGGCATCGGGGAACCTTTGTTTTGGGTCGATGGGAGGTCGTGAGCCCAGACGCCCCTCACGGAGGCCGCGGGCCGCCGGGATTCTAGGTGGGCCGATCAGGCCCGCGCCACCGCGTCAGTCCGGCGTGCGGCGCTGCCAGCGCAGGCCGGGCACGGCGATGCGGTGCTCGACCGTGCCGTCCCACTCGGTGCGCAGGCCCTCACGCTGCAGGGCCTCGCAGACCCGCCGGCCGATCCGCACGGCGTCCGCCTCGGTCTCGGCGTCCACCGGGCCAAAGGCCAGCATCAGGCCCTCACCATCCAGGGCGTGGTCCATGTCCTGGCTGTGGAAGAAGCAATAGCCCGTGTACCGGCCCTGCGGCACGCCATCGGCGTTGATCTGGTCGCCCACCGACGCCAGGCCTTCGTCCAGCGTGTCGCCGGCCCATTGCACCGCGCAGACGCCTTGCTCGTGCAGCGCGGCGAACGCGCGGTCGAGCCGGTCGCAGTCGGTGTCCTCGGGCCACCGGGTTTCGGCGGCGCGCTTGCGGGCGAAAGCGGCGGCGGCGAAATCTTTCACCCGTTCGAGGTCGACGCCCGCGTCGGCGGCGGCGTTCTCCTCGATCCAGCCATCGATCGCGTCGGCGGCGTGGTAGCCGTAGCCGATCCAGCGCTCGACCAGCTGCAGCTGTTCGTTGGTGGCGTCGTTGGCGTTGGCGTTGGCATCGGTCATGGTGCGGCGTTCCGTGTGGCGAGGCCGGCCATGCTAGCCAGGGCGCGCGCGACGGGCACTCGGCCTGTTGCCGGAGGCCGGCCGCTACTGCCCTTGCGGTATTGCGCTGCGCGCCGCAGGCGAGTCAACGCCGCGCGCCACCATTTGGCCCACGCTCAGCGCATGTTCAGCAGCGTGCTCAGCACCTGGTCCTGCGTCTTGATGGTCTGCGCGTTGGCCTGGTAGGCGCGCTGCGCGGTCATCATGTTGACCAGCTCGGCGGTGATGTCGACGTTGGAGTCCTCGGTGGCACCGGCGCGCAGCGCGCCGAAGTTGCCGGTGCCGGGCTCGCCGCGCAGCGGTTCGCCCGACGAGTAGGTGGCCGTCCAGTTGCCGCCGCCGGTGGGTTGCAGGCCCTGCGCGTTGCGGAAGTTCACCAGCGCGATCTGGCCGGCCGCGCGCGTCTCGCCGTTGGAGTACTGGCCGGTGATGACGCCGTTCTCGCTGATCTTCAGGCCCAGGAACTGGCCGGGGCGGTAGCCGTCCGGGTCCAGCTCGGTGACGCCGAAGGCGGTGCCGGTCTGCGTGACGTTGACCAGGTCGAGTGCGGCGGTGAAGGTCAGCGCCGGGTCGTTGGGGGAGGCCAGGCCCAGCGGCGGGATCACCGAGGCCGGGTCCAGCGAACCATCGTCGTTGAAGGTCAGCGTGAAGGGCGTGGACAGCGCGGGGTCGGCGCCATTGACGCCGGTGTAGACCTCCCAGGTGTTGTTGGCCACCTTGCGGAAGGCCATGGACACGGGGATCTCCAGGCCCTGGTCGTCGAAGGCGACGAAGGAGGTGCCGTAGGTGGACAGCGGCGTGGGCGGCGTCACCGTGTTCCACACCGGCGCGCGCGCGTCCAGGTTGAACTCGGCCGTGACGTTGCTGGTGCGCTGGGCCGGGATCGGCGCGCTGGTGGGCAGGGTGAGCGGCTGGGTGTCGAAGCTCAGGCGGTTGCCCTGGGGGTCCGTGGGATAACCCATGAGCTGAGCGCCCTGGTGGTTGACGATCTCGCCCTGGTCGTTGAGCTTGAACATGCCGGCGCGGCTGTAAGCCGTGCTGCCGTTGGGCATGGTCAGCTCGAAGAAGCCGGCGCCGTTGATGGCCACGTCCAGGTCGTTGCCGGTGATGGTGATGTTGCCCTGGGTGAAGCTCTGTGTGACGGCCGCGACCGACACGCCGATGCCCATGTTCACGCCGCCCGCCGCGTTGACCGAGCTCGCGTAGACCTCGGCGAACTCGGCGCGCGAGGATTTCATGCCCACCGTGTTGCCGTTGGCGATGTTGTGGCCGATCACGTCGAGGTTCTTGCTCGCGCTGTTCAGGCCGGAGAGTCCTTGCTGGAATGCCATGGTGTGTCCTTGCGTTGCGGAGTCGCGGGTTACATGAACGTGGTGATCTTGTCGTAGCCGACCGTGCTGCCGTTCTGCAGCTGAAGCTGCATCTGGCCGTCCTTCATGCCGACCGAGGTCACCGTCAGGCGGCTGTACATGAACGAGCCCACGGGTGCGCCGCCGTTGGACGCGCGCACGCGGTAGCTGGCCACTTCGTTGGGGTTGAACTCGCTGCCGTCCCAGTTGAAGGAGTGCTGGCCGGCGGTGAGCGCGCCGAAGTCCAGGGTGTCGATCACCTGGCCCGACTTGTCGAGCACATCGACCTGTACGCTGTCGGCCGGCGCGTCGAGGCGGAACGCGGCCTTGCCGACGGTGCCGTCGAAGCCGAAGGTCTTGCCCTCCACCAGGGCCTCGCGGCCGATCAGCGACAGGCCCTGCAGGTTCTGCATGGCCGTGAACTGCGTGGCCATGCCCTTGAGCGTGGTGTTGAGCGACTCGATGCCCGCGACCGTGTTGATCTGCGTCATCTGCGTCGTCATCTGCGCGTTGTCCATCGGGTTCATCGGGTCCTGGTTGTTCAGCTGCGCGACGAGCAGCTTCAGGAACCGGTCCTGCGTGGCCTCGGCACCGGTGGCGGCCGTGGCGGACTTGGCGGTGGAGCTGCCCGGCGTGTTGCCGAGGCCGGACAGGTCCAGGGGATTGGAAAACATCATGGTGGGGCGTCCTTGAACGGAATCACTGGCCCATCTGCAGCGTCTTGAGCAGCAGGCTCTTGGCGGTGTTCATCACCTCGATGTTGTTCTGGTACGAACGCGAGGCGGAAATCATGTTGACCATCTCTTCCACCGGGTTGACGTTGGAGTGCGTCACGTAGCCCTGCGCGTCGGCGTTCGGGCTCAGGGGGTCGTGCACCCGGCGTCCCGGCGTATCGCTCTCGGTGATGGTCTGCACCTTCACGCCCGCGCTGCCGGCATCGCCCATGGCGACGGTCTGGAAATGGATCTGGCGGGCCTTGTAGGCCTGGCCGTCCGGGCCGGCCACGGCGTCGGCGTTGGCCAGGTTGCTGGCCACCACGTTCAGGCGCTGCTGCTGCGCGCTGATGGCGCTGCCCGAGACGTTGAAGATGTTGAACATGGACATTGAAAACTCCTTTCAAGCGCCAAGGACACCACCGAGGAACACCGCGGAGCCGGCTTTGCCGGGCCGCTGGTGTTGTCCCCCTGGGGGGAAGGCGCCGCAGGCGACGCAAGGGGGGTTCATGGCTATTGGCCGGTGATGGCGCTGAGCATGGTCTTCACATGCCCATTGATGAAGCGCAGCGTGGACTCGTAGCGGATGGTGTTGTCCACGAAGTTGGCGCGCTCGCGGTCCAGGTCGACCGAGTTGCCGTCCTGCGCGGGCTGCGTCTGCACGGCGTAGGCGAGCTGGGGGTCACCCGGGTGCGCGCCCACGCTGCGGAAGTGACGCGCATCGGTGGTGGCGGCGCCGGCGGTGCCGCTGCCCGTGGCGTCCTTGAGCGCGGCGGCGAAATCAAAATCGCGCGCGACGTAGCCGGGCGTGTCCGCGTTGGCGATGTTGCTGGCCAACACCTGCTGGCGTTGCGAGCGCAGCGACAGCGCCTGGGCGTGGAAGTCCAGCCGGCTGGTCATCTGTTCGAACATGCTCACCCCCTGGGGCGGGTTGTCGGGGCCGGCCTCGGGACGAGCCCAGGGCCGGGGCGTGCAGCGATTGTCAAAAGACTTGAGGGCCGCAGAAGCGCGGAACAAACGGGTGCGAATCGGGCAATTCGCGGCTTTGCCCGGGCGCGGGCCGGCCTACAGTGCCCCCTGACACCCTGTCCGTGGAGCCGCCATGAACCCACCCGCCCTGCGCCTCTTGATCGCCGTCGTCTTCGGCCTGAGCCTGCTGGCCGCGTTCTCCTCGTCCGCCCACGCGAACGACAACAGCGGCCTGGAAAAGCTCGCGCGCGATTTCCTGCAGCCCGCCGTGGACCAGGCCCTGGCCGAGCAGGCCGGTACGCCGCTGCGCGCCGAGGTGCAGATGGGCTCGCTGGACAACCGACTGCGCCTGGCGCCGTGCAACGCCATCGAACCCTTCCTGCCGCCCAACGGCCGCCTCTGGGGCCGCAGCCGCGTGGGCTTGCGCTGCGTGGACGGCCCCACGCGCTGGGCCGTCTACCTGCCCGTCACCGTGCAGGCCTTCGGGCCGGCCTGGGTGCTCAAGGCGCCGGTGCAATCCGGTGAGACGCTGACTCAAGAACACGCCGAGCGCGCCGAAGTGGACTGGGCGGCCCACCCCTCGATGGTGCTGGCCCTGCCCGAGCGCTGGGTCGGCCAGCAGGCGGCCTATGCCCTGACGCCGGGCCAGGTCATCCGCGAGAACATGGTCCGCGCCCCGCAGGCTTTCGAGGCTGGCACGCCGGTGAAGGTGAGCGCGGGCGGCAAGGGTTTTGCCATCACCGTGGTGGGCCAGGCACTGAACGCCGGCCTGGTGGGCCAGAACGCCCGGGTGCGCCTGCCCAGCGGCAAAGTGGTCAGCGGCGTGGTGCGGGCCGATCAGGTGGTAGAAGTACCCCTGTGAGGCGGACCCACGCCGATGAGCGGTAGAAATAGCGCCTTAAAACACTAAAGTTCCAGGGATCGAGGTCGATACAACGTGCACAGGACCCTGCCATCAGGGTTTGGAGCGTGACATGAAAGTCGATTCATCAACGGATTCCTATATTGGCTCCGTGGCCGGTGGCCCCGCCAAGGCGCCCGTGGGCCCGAGCGAGGCCGCGGCCAAGCCGGCCGGCGCCAGCGCGCCGCAGCCCGGCGTGACCGTGACCCTGTCCTCGGCCGCCGCCGTGGGCGGTGCCACGGGCAGCGAGGTGTTCAACGCCGAGAAAGTGGCGGCCGTGAAGCAGGCCATCGCCGACGGCACCTTCCAGGTGAACCCCGAAGCCATCGCCGACAAGCTCCTGGCCAACGCGGCCGAGATGCTCAACGCCGCCCGCGGCTGATCCCCATGAACGAGGCCCGCGCCCCGCACCCCTGGATCGTGCTGCTGCACGAGCGGCTCGACGCCCTGGAGCGCGCGCTGCTGCAGGGCGACGCCCTGGGCGCGGAACACGCCAGCGGCGCGGTGCAGGCCGCGTTGCAGGAAGCGCCGCGCACCCTCGAACTGAAAGACGGCCACGCGCGCGAGCTGCACCAGGCCGCCCAGCGCTTCGCCCAGCTGCGCGCCGCCACGGTGCGCGCCGCCGCGCTCAACGAGCGCGCCCTGGGCAGCCTGCTGCCCGACCACCTGCAAAAGCCCACCTACCAAGGCCTGGGCAAGCCGGGCGCGCGCCGCTACGCGGGCGCCTGAGCCCTCCTCCCTTTTTTCTCCCCGCCTTCAGCGCGTCGGCGCCACCGCGTCGCGCGGCCTGGGCGCGCCGGGCGCCAGCGAGAACGGCCGCTCGACCGCGAGGAACAGCGCCACCGATGGCAGCAGCGTGAGCGCGAACATCACCGGCATCAGGGCCCAGAAGAACCACGAGCCGAACGCCGCGCCCGGCATGAGCACCGACATCGCGAGGAAGGCGGCTTTCAGCGCGAGACCGTGGATCAGGTAGTACGAGTAGCTCATGTTGCCGAGCCAGCGCAGGGGCGACCACGAAAACAGGCGCGCCAGCGGGGCCTGCGGCGCGCGGAAGCAGGCCAGGCACAGCAGGGAAAAACCCAGGCACAGCGACAGGGCGTCGAGCGCGGCGCCGACGGTTCCGTCCCAGGGGAACAGCGTGCTCAGCAGGCCCAGCGCCAGGGCCAGCCCGCCCACCAGGCCGGACGGCGTGGGCACGCGCGGGGCGGTCATGGCCTCGAACAGCAGCATGCCGGCGATGAACAGGGCCAGCCGCACAGGGCCGCCGGCCAGGGCGCAGTACACCAGCAGCGCCGCGCCGGCGCCCACGAACAGCGCCGAGCGCCACCGCCCGCTGCGCTCGCGCAGGCCCAGGCCGGCGATCACCAGCGGCAGGACCAGGTAATAGAAGAGCTCGTAGCTCAGCGACCAGGCCACCGTGATCATGGGCTCGATGGGGAACAGACCGGGCAGCAGCAGGAAGTTCTGCAGCAGGTAGACCAGGGCCTCGCCGGACTCGGGCGGGATCTTGCTTTCGGCCGGGAACAGGTAAGACAGCGCCACGTAGAGCACGAACACCACGGTGAAGGCCGGGTACAGCCGCTCGATGCGCCGCGCCATGAAGCGCATGAAGGGCTGGCGCCGCGAGATCAGTGAACCGTAGATGAGGTAGCCGCTGAGCACGAAGAACAGGTCCACGCCAGCGTTGCCGACGGTGTGCAGGGCCTCGGCCAGCGGCAGCGCGGCGGCCCCGTCGATCAGCCAGTCCACCACCAGCGTGGCGTAGTGCACCAGGAACACCAGGAACACGGCGAAGCCGCGCAGGCCCTCCATGGGCCGCAGGTTGTGGGCGCTGCCGCGCGACAGCTCGAAATAGGGGCTTAGCCAGGGCAAGGGGCGTTCCAGTCAGGACCAACCGGTCTGGGGCGCGATTGCACCAGCATTCGCCCGCCCGCGGCAGGGGCATCACCCCCAGGCCGGGGGATTCGGCGGCACCCGGGCGTGAATTGCGTCACACCCAAACGGTTCGATTGGACGAATCGGGATCAGAAAACCCAAACCACGCGACCGCAACGCTCACCGAACGGGTCGCCACTCAGCGCCCGGCAGTCCACCTGCACCGGACGCCAACCCCAGCTGTCCACCCTTCGCGCCCATGATTTCGAAAAGCCCGTTCCTGTCCTGCCCCAAAGCCCAACAGCTCGACCAATTCCTGGCCACGCCCACGCCCCAGAGCCTGCTCGAGCCAACGCCCAAACGCAGCCGCGACCAGCAACCCGTTTACGCGACCCGCCGCGAAGACGGCCGCTTCCAACTCTATGCGCTGACCTCCATTGCGCCGATGGGCCATTCGCGCCCGCGCGGGGGCGACCTGGGCGAGTTCCTGGACGAGCTGGCCTCCGACATTCGAGCCCAGAAAGGCAGACAGGCCGACAACGCCGTGCGCGAAATGCGCCTCATGCTGCGGCAACGCGATTGGCGCATCCACCCACCGACGGTGCGGGACTTGCGCCAGCTGAATGCCAAGATGAAACAAGCGCTGAACGACAGGCCCGACATCCCACCGGACGAAGCGGGCTTCCGACAACGAGCGCGCTCGACGATCGCGATCAACACGCTTCAGGACGCCCTGAGCCAGGGGCTGAGGGCCTTGTCCCAGGACGATCCTCGGCGCGAGGCCCTGATGCAGGCGGGCCAGTTGCTGCTGGACATGCTGGTTCAGCCGGACGCCACGCTCTCGCTCAAGGGCCTCGCCGTCGACAGCATCCGCTGGCTGCACGGCAGCGGGCTCCTAACCCGCTTTGCGCATCTGCGGGACGGCATGGATCCGCCGCCGGAACGCCTGATCGCGCCCGAGGCCGCGCAGCACCTGCTCGATCCATTGCAGTGGCCCACCATCCGAACGCTGGTGCTGGTCTGACCGGGGGCGCCCACACCCGGCCCAGCCCGGCCCTTCAATGCTCCCGCAGCTTCGAGCGCAGCCGCGCGATCGACTGGCTGTGCAGCTGGCACACGCGCGATTCGGTCACGCCGAGCACGGCGGCGATTTCCTTCAGGTTCATGTCGTGCTCGTAGTACATGCTCATGATGTGCTGCTCGCGCTCGGGCAGGGTTTTGATCGCCCCCACCAGGGCCATGCGCATGCGCTGGTCCTGCAGCACGGATGAGGGGTCGGCCTCGTGGTCGCCCATGTGGCGGTCCAGGAAACCGTCCTCGTCGTCGCCACCGCCGCCACTGATGTCCTCCAGGTACACCAGCTGCGTGCCGCGCACCTTGGCCAGCAGGGTCTGGTAGTCGGCCAGGGTCAGGCCCATCTCGGCCGCGATCTCGCTCTCGCGCGGCGGGCGGTGCAGCTTCTGCTGCAGGCGGTGCACGGCCTGCTCGATGTCCTTCTGGCTCTTGCGCGAGCCGCGGCTCATCCAGTCGCCGTCGCGCAGCTCGTCGATCATGGCGCCGCGGATGCGCTGGCTCGCGAAGGTCTCGAACTGCACACCCTGCGAGGGCTCGTAGCGGGCAATCGCCTCGGTCAGGCCGATCATGCCGACCTGGATCAGGTCGTCGAGCTCCACGCTCGGGGGCAGCTTGGCGATCATGTGGTGCGCCAGGCGACGGACCAGGGGGCTGTACTTGCGCAGCTGGTCCTCGCGGTTGAGCGTGCCTTTGGCGGTGTACATCGTCAGCTCCAAAAGGGAATGGCGGCCCCGGCGTGCGCGCCGCGGGCGGGAGAGCGGTAGGGAGCGAAGGCCGGCGCGTCGGCGCAGACGAGGGCGGCGTCGGGCACGCGCTGGCCCCAGGCCGGGCGCGTCCACACCGGTGCCTTCAGCTCCAGGTGGCGGCGGGCGCAGTCGACCACGTTGGCCAGCACCTGCGACTGCGCCTCCAGAGGCGCGAGCACCGGGTGCAGGCCCGCGCCGTGCAGCCACTTGAGCGCGCCGTAGGCGTCGATGCTGGCCTGCGGCTGCGGCACCACCGGCACCATCACGCGCGCTTTCACGCCGGCCAGCAGGCTGGCCAGCATCTGGGCGGGCGCGTACAGCAGCAGCAGCGCGCCGGCCGCGAAGGGGGCGAACAGGCGGGTGAGCGCGGTGTCCGCGCCGGCGGCGGCGGCCGTGGCCAGAAGGCTCTGCAGGCCTTGCGCGGCGGGCATCACCAGCCAGTCGGTGGGATCGCCCGGGCGCGCGTCGGCGCCGAGGTTCACCACGCCGGCGTCGGCCAGCGCGTGGCTCAGGCCACCGCTGTCGCCGCGCTCGGTGGCGCAGGCGTCGATCACCACCACGCGCTGGCCGGCCTCGGTGAGGTCCATGGCCAGGCGGCAGAGCCACTCGAAGCCGCGCGAGGGCATCGCCGGGCTGGCCAGGGGCATCAGCGCGGGTCCGCCATGGCGGGCCTGGGCCTCGAGCCGCAGGCCGGCGGCCTGGTCGACGCCGAAATCAAACATGCAGACCCCCGAGCGGCATGCCACGGCCACCGGACTGGGCGAAGTAGAAGCCCATGTCGGTGCTCGCGGGGTCGAAGGCGGATTTGCCGGCCGTGCCCATGCTGAGCTTGACCAGCGTGGCGGGGTCGGCGCCCTGCCAGTCTTCCGGCACGCGCTGGCCATTGGCCACGCCGCGCACCGTCACCTGGTGGCGGATGGCCGCGTCCAGCGCGGGGCCCAGTTTCACGGCCTCGTCCACCTTGGACAGCACCACGCCGTGCAGCTTGTCGGCCTTGAAGGCGGCCAGGGTTTCGTCGATGGCGTCACCCTGCGCGCCGGCGTTGAGCACCAGCACCTTTTTGAGCGCGGGCACTTCCAGCACGTCGAGCATGTCCTGCACGCGCTGGTCGCGCTGGCCCAGGCCGGCGGTGTCGATGATGACCAGGCGCTTGCCCGAGAGCAGGCCCAGCAGGTCCTTGAGCGCCGCGCGGTCGTGCGCCAGGTGGGCCACCACGCCCAGCATGCGGCCGTAGGCGCGCAGCTGCTCGTAGCCCGAGACGCGGTAGCTGTCCAGCGTGATGAGGCCCACGCTGCCGGCGCCGAACTGCTTGACGCACTGCGCGGCCAGCTTGGCGGCGGTGGTGGTCTTGCCCACGCCGGTGGCGCCCACCAGGGCGACCACGCCGCCCTCTTCCGTGAGGCCGGCACCCGCCGCGCTGACGCGCAGGTTGCGCTGGATCGCGTCCATCACCCAGCGCAGCGACTCGCCAGCGCCGGCGTCGGCGGGCAGGCGCTCCAGCAGGGCGCGCGCGAGCTGCGGCGAGTAGCCGGCGCGGATGAGCTTGTGCATCAGGCTCGACTGGATCGGGTTCTGCTTGCTCGACCCCAGCCAGGCCAGGGTGTTGAAGCGCTCCTCGATCATGTCCTTGAGGGCGGAGATCTCCACCGCCATGCGGTTGTCTTCCTGCGTGGCGAAGCGCGCGGGCGGCGCGGTGTCCTCGAAGGCGTTCTCGCGCGTGCGGATGGGCGGCTGCGCGCGGCGCGCCGGCTGGGCCATCTCGGCCGGCTCGTTGTAGCGCTGCACCGGCACCATGATGGGGTCGGCCGGCTCGGCGATGAGGGGCTTGGCCGGGGCCGCGGGCGCCACGCTCGCGCTCTGCGCGGCGGCGGCCGGCGCGGCGGCCTCGCCCATCTGCTCGCGGCGCTTGCGCAGCATGCGCTCGCGCACGTACTCCTGGAACGACAGGGTGCTCATCGCCATGGCCTCGGTGTCGCTGCCCACCGAGCTCTGCGCCACGGCCGCCTTCGCGGCGCTGGCGGCCGGCGCGGCGGCGGGCTGGGCCGCGGACGCGATGCCCGCCAGGCTTTCCTCGGCCGCGGCCATCACCTCGAAGCCGTCCGCCGTCTGGCGGGTGGAGAGGATCACGGCGCTGTCGCCAAACTGGCGTCGCGCCTTGGACATGGCCTCGCGCGAGGTGGGGGCGATGAAGCGTTGGATGTTCATGTGGGCGGTCCCAGGGAAGTGCTATCGGGATTCGGAAGGATCAGGCGGCGAGCTGGCCCAGGATCGGGCCGATGCGGATCAGGTGGGTCTCGGGGATTTCGCTGTGCGCCAGCACCTGCAGGCGCGGCGCGGCGCGGCGCAGCAGGCGGGCCATGGCGCTGCGGATGGCGTCGGGCACCAGCAGGCAGGCGGGCACGCCCTTCTCTTCCTGCTTGTTGGCGATGTCGGTGGCGGACTGGCTCAGCATCTCGGCCACGCCCGGGTCCAGCGCGCCGGCGTTCTGGCCGGACAGGGCCTGCATCAGCAGCCGCTCCAGGCCGGGCTCGATGGCGATCACCTCGAGCTCTTTCACCGGGCCGTAGATCTGCTGCACGATGGCCGGCGACAGCGCCATGCGCACGCGGCGCGCCAGTTCGTGCGGGTCGGTCACGTGCACCGCGTGCTCGGCGATGGATTCGATGATGCTGCGGATGTCCCGCACGTGCACGCCTTCCTCCAGCAGCAGCTGGAGCACTTTCTGGAAGGTGGCAACCGAGACCATCTTGGGCACGACTTCTTCGATCAGCTTGGGGGCCAGGCGGGTCACGTGTTCGACCAGTTCCTGGGTCTCCGTCCGGCTCAGCAGCTTGGCCGCCTGGACTTGCATCAAGTGTGAAAGATGGGTCGCCAGCACGGTCTCGGAATCAACCACGGTGAAACCGGCCATTTGCGCCGTTTCCTTCTGGCGCTCGTCGATCCAGTGCGCGGGCAGGCCGAACGCCGGGTCGGTGGTGGGCGTGCCGATCAGGGGCGTGTTGATGCCCCCCGGGTCGATGGCCAGCCACATGCCGGGGAAGACTTCGCCCTCGCCCACCACCACGCCGCGCAGGGTGATGCGGTAGGCGCTGGGGTGCAGCTCCAGGTTGTCGCGCACGTGCACGGGCGGGGGCAGGAAGCCCACGTCCTGCGCGAACTTCTTGCGCACACCCTTGATGCGCGTGAGCAGGTCGCCCTGGCGGTTCTTGTCCACCAGCGCGATCAGGCGGTAGCCCAGCTCCAGGCCCAGCAGGTCCACGGGCTGCAGATCGTCCCAGCTGGCCTCGCCGTCGTTGGCGGGGCCGGCCGCGGCGGCGGCGGCCGGGTCGGCCTTGGGCGCGCGCTCCTGCTGGCGGCGCCAGTAGGCCAGGCCGCCCAGCAGGGCCGCGAACAGCAGGAAGAACAGGTGCGGCATGCCCGGGATGACGCCCAGCAGGAACAGCACCGAGGCCGTGATGCCCAGCACGCGCGAGGACAGGAACATCTGCTGCGCCACCAGGCCGCCCAGGTCCTCGTCCTTGCCCACGCGCGAGACCACCATGGCCGCGGCCACCGAGATCAGCAAGCCCGGGATCTGCGCCACCAGCGCGTCGCCCACCGCCAGCAGGATGTAGTTGTCCGCCGCCTGACCCACCGACAGGCCGTGCTGCGCCATGCCGATCGCGAAGCCGCCGATGATGTTGATGATCAGGATCAGGATGCCGGCGATGGCGTCGCCGCGCACGAACTTGGAGGCGCCGTCCATGGAGCCGAAGAACTCGGCCTCCTCGCCCACCTCGGCGCGGCGGCGCTTGGCCTCTTTCTCGTCGATCAGGCCGGCGCCCAGGTCGGCGTCGATGGCCATCTGCTTGCCGGGCATGGCGTCCAGGGTGAAACGCGCCGACACCTCGGCGATGCGCTCCGAGCCCTTGGTGATGACGATGAAGTTGATCACCACCAGGATCACGAACACGATCAGGCCGACCGCGAAGTTGCCGCCGATGAGGAAGTGGCCGAAGGCCTCGATCACCTCGCCGGCCGCGCCGGGACCCGTGTGGCCCTGCAGCAGCACCACGCGCGTGGAGGCCACGTTGAGCGACAGGCGCAGCAGCGTGGTGAGCAGCAGCACCGTGGGGAAGACCGAGAAGTCCAGCGGCCGGCGCATGTAGGCCGCCACCATCATCACCACCAGCGCCAGCGCGATGTTGAGCGTGAAGAAGGTGTCGAGCAGCCAGGGCGGCAGCGGCAGCACCATCATCGAAAGGATGGTCATCACCAGCATGGGCGCGGCCAGGCCACCGGCCAGGGCGCCGTGGCGCTTGAACCATTGCTGCAAGGCGTTCATTGATCAGCCTCCTGGGGCTTCTTCTTGAAATGCGGGTCGAGTTCGGGCGGCACCTGCGGCTGCGGATCGGCCGGCATGCGGCCCTGGCCGTTCATGGCCGCCTTGAACTGGTAGACCCAGGCCAGCACCTGGGCCACGGCGGTGTAGAGCGCGCCAGGGATTTCCTGGTCGATCTCGGCGTGCGCGTACAGCGCGCGCGCCAGCATGGGCGACTGCAGCACCGGCACGGCATTGGCCTTGGCCACGTCGCGGATCTTGAGCGCCAGCAGGTCCGTTCCCTTGGCGATCACGCGCGGCGCGGTCATGGTGGCGTCGTCGTAGCGCAGGGCCACGGCGTAGTGGGTCGGGTTCATCACCACCAGGTCGGCCTTGGGCACCGCGCGGATGCTCTGGCGCTGGGCCAGCTGGCGCTGGCGCGCCCGGCGCTGGCTCTTGACGTGCGGGTCGCCCTCGGCCTCTTTGTGCTCGCGCTTGATCTCGTCGTGCGACATGCGCAGGCGGTGCTTGTGCAGGAAGCGCTGGGTGGGCACGTCAATGGCGGCCACCACGCCGATGACCAACAGCAGCAGGCCCACGCCCATGGCCAGCCACTGCGCGAGCTGGCCGATGCCGGCTTCCAGCGGGCGCATGAGCAGCGTCGCGAAGGCCTCGGCGTGGCCGGCGATGAACTGGCTGGCCACGATCAGCACCACGGTGGTGATGCCAACCAGCTTGAAGGTTTCGACGACCTGCTGGCGCGAGAACAGGCGCTTGAAGCCTGAGAGCGGACTGATGTTGCTGAGCTTGGGCTCGATCGGCTTGGTGCTGAGGGCGACGCTGCCGGCGGCGATGAGGGCCACCACCGCCAGGGCGATGACCAGCAGGC
>NZ_MKSS01000073.1:0-3377 GCF_001897365.1 Hydrogenophaga sp. 70-12 | reverse complement strand
TTTCGCCGAACTTCGTTGGAGAAATCATGGATTTGCGAAAACTCAAGACGCTGATCGATCTGGTGTCGGAATCGAACGTGTCGGAGCTCGAGATCACCGAAGCGGAAGGCAAAGTCCGCATCGTCAAGGCCACCCCGGCCGTGATGCCCGCCCCCATCACCTACAGCATGCCGCCCATGCAGGCCCCCGCAGCCCCGGCCCAGGTGGTGGAGGTGGCTTCGCCTGCCGCTGCGCCGGCCGCGCCCGCGCAGCCCGCCGGTCACACGGTCAAGTCCCCCATGGTCGGCACGTTCTACCGCGCCTCGGCCCCGGGCGCCAAGCCGTTCGTCGAGGTCGGCGACACGGTAAAGGAGGGCGACACCATCTGCATCGTCGAGGCGATGAAGATCCTCAACGAGATCGAGGCCGACAAGAGCGGCACCGTCACCCAGATCCTGGTCCAGAACGGCCAGGCCGTCGAATACGGCCAGCCGCTGTTCGCGATCGAGTGAGGGCCGCGCACCCATGTTCAAGAAGATCCTGATCGCCAACCGGGGCGAGATCGCGCTGCGCATCCAGCGCGCCTGCCGCGAGATGGGCATCAAGGCGGTGATGGTCTATTCCGAGGCCGACCGCGACGCCAAGTACGTCAAGCTGGCCGACGAGGCGGTGTGCATCGGCCCGGCGCAATCGGGGCAGAGCTACCTGAACATGCCCGCCATCATCTCGGCCGCCGAGGTGACGGACGCCGAAGCCATCCACCCGGGCTACGGCTTCCTGAGCGAGAACGCCGACTTCGCCGAGCGCGTGGAGCGCAGCGGCTTCACCTTCATCGGCCCCACGCCCGACTCCATCCGCCTCATGGGCGACAAGGTGTCGGCCAAGCAGGCCATGATCCGCGCCGGCGTGCCCTGCGTGCCTGGCTCCGACGGCGCGCTGCCCGACGACCCGGTGGTGATCAAGCGCACCGCCAAGGCGGTGGGCTACCCGGTGATCATCAAGGCCGCGGGCGGCGGTGGTGGTCGTGGCATGCGCGTGGTGCACACCGAGGCCGCGCTGCTGCACGCGGTGCAGACCACCAAGGCCGAGGCCGGCGCCGCTTTCGGCAATGCCGAGGTCTACATGGAGAAATTCCTCCAGAACCCGCGGCACATCGAAATCCAGGTGCTGGCCGACCAGCACCGCAACGCCGTCTACCTGGGCGAGCGCGACTGCTCCATGCAGCGGCGCCACCAGAAGGTCATCGAGGAGGCGCCGGCGCCGGGCATCCCGCGCCGCCTGATCGAGAAGATCGGCGAGCGCTGCGCGGCGGCCTGCAAGAAGATCGGCTACCGCGGCGCGGGCACGTTCGAGTTCCTGTTCGAGAACGGCGAGTTCTATTTCATCGAGATGAACACGCGCGTGCAGGTGGAGCACCCGGTGACCGAATGGATCACCGGCATCGACATCGTGCGCACGCAGATCGCGGTGGCCGCGGGTGAAAAGCTGCCGTTCACGCAGCGCCAGGTGCAGCTCAAGGGCCACGCCATCGAGTGCCGCGTGAACGCCGAGGATCCGTACAAGTTCACGCCCTCGCCGGGCCGCATCACCATGTGGCACCCGCCGGGCGGCCCCGGGGTGCGCGTGGATTCGCACGTCTACGCCAACTACTTCGTGCCGCCCAACTACGACTCCATGATCGGCAAGATCATCGTGCACGGCGACACGCGCGAGCAGGCGCTGGCCCGCATGCGCACCGCGCTGGCCGAGACGGTGGTCGAGGGCATCAAGACCAACATCCCGCTGCACCGTGAGTTGATGGTGGACGCCAACTTCGTGGCTGGCGGCACCAACATCCATTACCTTGAAGAGTGGCTCTCGCAACGTGAGCGCTGAACGGCCCGGCGCGACCACGCCCTTCGAGCTGGTACTGGTGGTGCCCGAGGCGGCCATCGAAGCCGTGGGCGAGGCGCTGGACGCGCTCGACGCGCTCAGCGTGTCGGTGGAAGACGCCGATGCCATGACCGAGGCCGAGCAGGCCCTGTTCGGCGAGCCCGGCATGCCACCGCCCAAGGAGGGCTGGCAGCGTTCGCGCGTGGTGGCGCTGTTCCCCGATGAGGCCGGGGCGCGCGAAGCCGCCGTGCTGCTGACCGCGCAGGACTTCTTCGACGGCTGCCGCGTGCAGGGCGTGCGGGCCGTGCCCGAGCAGGACTGGGTGCGCCTGACACAGTCGCAGTTCGAGGCGGTGGAGATCACGCCCACGTTCTGGATCGTGCCGTCGTGGCACGAGCCGCCGGCCCAGGCGCGCGAGGTGATCCGGCTCGATCCGGGCCTGGCCTTCGGCACCGGCACCCACCCCACCACGCGCATGTGCTTGCGCTGGACGGCCACGCACGCGCCCGTGGGGCCGCGCGTGCTCGACTACGGCTGCGGCTCCGGCATCCTGGCCATCGGTGCGGCCAAGCACGGCGCGCGCGAGATCCTGGCGGTGGACATCGACCCGGCCGCGGTGGAGTCCACGCGCCTGAACGCCGAGGCGAACCGTGTGGCGCTGCAGGCCGGCTTGCCCGACGTCGCGAAGGGCGAGCACGACCTGGTGCTCGCCAACATCCTGGCCACGCCGCTCAAGGTGCTGGCACCGCTGCTCTGCGCGCATGTGCGCACCGGCGGGCACCTGGTGCTCGCGGGCATCCTCGCGCGCCAAGCCGACGAGCTGCGCGAGGCCTACGCGCCCTGGCTCGCGCTGGAGGTCAGCGACGAAGAGGATGGCTGGATCCTCATGACCGCGCGCAAGCCTTGAGGTCCGCCCGGCGCGGCCCGCGATAATCGGGTCCCATGAGTTTCACCACCCGCTGTCCGGCTTGCGGCACCGTGTTCCGCGTGGTGGCCGATCAACTCAAAATTTCGGATGGCTGGGTGCGCTGCGGGCATTGCTCCGACGTGTTCGACGCCACCATCCACCTGGAGGCTTGGGCGCCCGCTGCGGGCGTGGCGCCGGTCGCTGTGCCGCCGCCCGCGCCGGGACCTTTGAGCGCCGCGCCGCCGCCCACGGCTGAGCCGGTGCCGGCTGCACCCACGCCGGCGCCGGTCGACACGCCTTCGGTGCCTGACGATGACGACCCGAAGGCTTGGTTCGGAGATGGCCCGCTGGATGCCGCCGCCGCGGCGCCGTCGGTGTCGCCCGCCGCCGAGCCGCCCGTGGTCGCCCCGCCGAGCGCCGCACCGGCGCCCCGCCCGCGGGATTCGCGCGAGGATGAAGACGGTGTCGAGCGGCGCACACCCGCCGATTGGCCCGACTCCATCCAGCCCCCCGATGCGCTGGCGGTGCCCAGCGTGCTGCAGACGCTCGCCGTCGAATCGCGCGAGGGGCCGGAGTCCGACTTCCACGCCGAGCTCGAGACTTCCACGCCGAGCTCGAG
>NZ_MKSS01000072.1:0-19325 GCF_001897365.1 Hydrogenophaga sp. 70-12 | reverse complement strand
TTCACACGACTGAAACTGCAGTGATGGTACCCATCGACATGCACGTTACGGGTTTGCCCCTAGGGGTTTTACACAAGACAGGGGGAAAACGTGGCAATGAAGCAACAACGTCATCCCACTTTCTTAAACCTCTTAAGCAAATAGCAGGCCAATCCCCATAGGCAAAAAAAAGCCACCGCCGAGGCGGTGGCTTTTGACTTCAGACGCCAGCGGGCCAAGCCCGCGGGACATCAGAAGGAGTGGCGGATGCCCAGCTCGAAGCCGGTGCGCTTGTACTCAGGACCAGCCAGCAGACCGGCATCGGCGCTGATACGGGCGAAGTTGCCGTACAGGGCGGTGCGCTTGCTCAGGCCGTACTCGTAGCCGACAGCAACTTGGTTGCCATCAACCGAGATACCAGGGACTTCCACTTCGGTGCGGGTGTACGAAGCCTTGATCAGGCCCGGGCCCACGGGAGCGGTCAGGCCCACCATCAGGTTGTTCACCTTCAGGTCGACGGTCTTTTCCTTCGACGTGGTGTAGTTGAACATCGGCTTGATGAAGCCGAAGTCATACGAAGCACCCACGTTGGTGCGGCGCGAGTCGGCGGCGCCCACGTTGCCTTCCGAAGCGGTGGCGAAGCCAACCGACAGCGGGCCGTTGGCGTACGTCAGGCGCAGGCCTTGGTAGTCGCTGGCGCTGGTGCCGGTGGTCACTTCCTTGAAGCCATAGCTGAGCTGGGCCTGGAAGCCGCCCATGTTCGGCGTGAAGTATGACACCATGTTGTTCGAACGCACGGTCGTCGCCTGGAAGACACCAGCGTTGGGCGAGTACATGTTCATGGAGTTGCCCAGACCGTTGGTGCCGAACGGGTCGTACACGGTGTGGTTCCAGAAGGTCGGCACATAGTCACGGCCCAGGCGGACTTCACCGAAGCCACCCGACAGGCTGACGGTGCTGCGGCGCTGGAATTGCAGGCCGGCGGGCGTACCGGTGTCGGGGTTCAGGGCGCCTTCCAGCCAGAAGCTGGCGCTCATGCCACCACCGAGGTCCTCGACACCGCGGAAGCCCAGGCGGCTCGAAGCGGTACCGTCTTGGCCCATTTCGCTCAGCGAGGTTTTGACGCCGCCGATTTTGGTCGAGGTGTGGCGGACGTTCACGTCCATGATGCCGAACAGGGTCACCGACGACTGGGCCAGTGCTGCGCTGGAGGCTGCGACGGCAGCCAGAGCGATCAGGGTCTTTTTCATCGAGGAATTCTCCAAGGTTTGGGTTAAGAGGCCGGAAGTCTTTGCCCCCGAGCCGACCTCCATTGAGGAAGCTGCGGGCATTGCATCAGAAACAGCTGGTCACCGCCATGTTTGCCGACCTCGATCCGCCCCAGCGTGGTGCCGATGTTGCAGCGTTGCCACGATTCCGAGGGGTAACCCTTAGACAGATGGCGTGGCACCATACTCCCCGCACCAGTCCACCGCCGATTCAACGTGAGAGTTTCATGAGCACTTTCAGCGACGCCCTGGTGGTTGCGGCCGATTCGGCCTTGCGCACCCTGTTCGCCGCCCCGCGGGCCAGCCAGCCCTGCCCCACCGTGCCCGAGCGGCACGACGATGGTGCGCTGAGCACCGAGGACCGGCGCCTCGCCGGTGCCCTGATGCGGGTCAACCACGTGGGCGAGGTGTGCGCCCAGGCGCTGTACACCGCGCAAGCCTTCGCAGCGCGCTGGCCCGGACCGGGTGGCAAGGCATCGAACGAGGCCCTGGCCCGGCAACTGGAAGAGGCCGGCCGCGAGGAAACCGACCACCTGGCCTGGACCAAGGCCCGCCTCGACGAACTGGGCAGCCGGCCATCACGGCTCAACCCGTTCTGGTACGCCGGCGCCTTCGGGCTCGGCCTGATCGCGGGCCGCCTGGGGCAAGGCCCCAGCCTGGGTTTCGTGGTGGAAACCGAACGCCAGGTGGAAGCCCACCTGGCCAGCCATCTGGACCGCCTGCCGGCCGAGGACCACGCCTCGCGGGCGATCGTGGCGCAGATGAAACTGGACGAGGCCCGGCACGCTCGCCAGGCCCAGCAGGCCGGGGCCGCCGAGTTGCCGGCGCCCGTGAAGGGGATGATGCGGATGGCCGCCAAGGTCATGACGACCGTGGCGCACCGGATCTGAGCGTCCCCAACAAGGGACGCAGGCTCAGGCTTCGATCAGATCGAAGCTGGTCGTGATCTCCGCCGTCTTGGCCAGCATGATGCTGGCCGAGCAGTACTTCTCGTGGCTCATGGCGATGGCGCGCTCCACCGCGCTGGCGGGCACGCCCTTGCCAGTGACGGTGAAGTGCATGTGGATCTTGGTGAACACCTTGGGATCGACCGCGGCGCGCTCGCTGGTGAGCTTGACCGAGCAACCGCGCACGTCGTGGCGGCCGCGCTTGAGGATCAGCACCACGTCGTAGGCCGTGCAGCCGCCGGTCCCCGCGAGCACGGTCTCCATGGGACGGGGCGCCAGGTTGGCGCCGCCGTTCTCGGGCTTGTTGGCGTCGGGCGCACCGTCCATGGCGAGCACGTGGCCGCTGCCGGTTTCGGCAACGAAGCCCATGGCCGATCGGGTGCCGCTGGCGCCGGTCCAGGTGACGGTGCATTCCATGAAAGGGTTCTCCGTGACAAAGCCCGCATTTTCTAAGGGCCTTGCTCTAAAAATGAGGGCAACTTGAGCCGGGTTGTTGCAACGCAGCAATCCGGCGATATACTTACGTCATTGTATTTTCGGTTGTCTCCTCTACCCTCCACGGGTGGATTCAAACCCGGACCAGCAACGTTGGTCCGGGTTTTTTTTCGCCCGCAGATAATGCTTGGTGATGAAAACCCCCGCCGCCCACCTGACGCCCGCCGACTACCTCAAGAAGATCCTGACAGCCCGGGTGTACGACGTCGCGGTGGAGTCGAACCTGGACCCGGCGCGCGCGCTGTCCCGGCGGCTACACAACACGGTGCTGCTCAAGCGCGAGGACCAGCAGCCCGTCTTCAGCTTCAAGCTGCGCGGGGCTTACAACAAGATCGCGCACCTCAGCCCCGAGCAGTTGTCCAAGGGCGTGATCTGCGCGTCGGCGGGCAACCACGCGCAGGGCGTGGCGCTGGGCGCGCGCAAGCTGGGCGCGCGGGCCGTGGTGGTGATGCCGGTGACCACGCCGCAGCTCAAGATCGACGCGGTGCGCGGCCTCGGCGGCGAGGTGGTGCTGCACGGCGACAGCTACACCGACGCCTACAACCACGCCGTCATCCTGCAAAAGAAGCAGGGACTCACTTTCGTTCACCCCTTCGACGATCCTGACGTGATTGCCGGCCAGGGCACGATCGCGATGGAGATACTGCGCCAGCTCCAGAGCCTGGGTTCGAACCAACTCGACGCGGTGTTCGTCGCCATCGGCGGCGGCGGCCTGGTGAGCGGGGTGGCCAACTACATCAAGGCCGTGCGGCCCGAGATCAAGGTCATCGGCGTGCAGATGACCGACTCCGACGCCATGATGCGCTCGGTCGCCGAGAAGGAGCGCGTGACGCTGCCCGACGTCGGCCTGTTCGCCGACGGCACCGCCGTCAAGCTGGTGGGCGAGGAAACCTTCCGCGTCGCGCGCGAGCTGGTCGACGAGTTCATTGCGGTGGACACCGACGCCGTGTGCGCCGCCATCAAGGACATCTTCGTCGACACCCGCAGCATCGTCGAACCCTCGGGCGCGATGGCGGTGGCCGCCATCAAGCAGTACGTGGCCACGCACAAGACCAAGGGTCAAACCTACGCGGCCATCCTGTGTGGCGCCAACATGAACTTCGACCGCCTGCGCTTCGTCGCCGAGCGCGCCGAGGTGGGCGAGGAGCGCGAGGCCCTGTTCGCCGTGACCATGCCCGAGGAGCGCGGCAGCTTCCGCCGCTTCTGCGAGGTCATCGGCTCGCTGCCCGGCGCGGCGCGCAACGTCACCGAGTTCAACTACCGCATGCACGACAGCGCCCAGGCGCATGTGTTCGTGGGACTCACCACGGCGGGCAAGGGCGAGTCCGCCAAGATCGCCCAGCAACTGGTGCGCCATGGCTTCGAGACGCTGGACCTTACGGACGACGAACTGGCGAAGGAACACCTGCGCCACCTGGTGGGTGGCCATTCCGCGCTGGCGCAGGACGAACGCCTGATGCGCTTCATCTTCCCCGAGCGCCCGGGCGCCCTGCTCAAGTTCCTCAGCCTCATGCGCCCGGGGTGGAACATCAGCCTGTTCCATTACCGCAACCAGGGCGCCGACTACGGCCGCATCCTGGTCGGCCTGCAGGTACCGGCCAAGGACGACAAGGCCTTCGCCAAGTTCCTCGACACCTTGGGCTACCCCTATGTCGAGGAAACGCAGAACCCGGCCTACCGGCTGTTCCTGCGCAGCTGAGCACCCCATGGCGCGCGATCCCGCCCTCACGCCCATCAACGCACCGCGCCCGTTCGCGCCCGTCGAGGGCTTGAAGCTGCCCGCCATCGCCGGCACGGCCGACACCACGCTGGAGCACGCCCTGCACCGGCGCCTGCAGCCCGACGGTCAGCCCGCCAACGCCTTGGGCCAGCTGCAGTGGCTGGCCGGGCAGCTCGCGCGCATCCAGCACAGCAGCGCGCTGCCGTTCGACCTGCTGGTGTTCGACGCTCCGCAACTGGTGGTGTTCGCGGCCGACCATGGCCTGGCCGTGGAGGGCATGAGCGACCTGCCGCAGTCCGCCACCGCCGAGTTGGTCACCCAACTGCTCGCGGGCCGCGCGCCGGTCAACACCCTGGCGCGCCAGCACGGCTTTGAATTGACCGTGGTCGACGCCGGCATGGCCACGCCGATCACCCAGCCGCCGGCGGCGCGCGGCCGTCCGCCGGCCACCCTGCAGGCGCGCAAGATCGCCTACGGCACACGCAACTGCCTGCTCGGCCCGGCCATGTCGCTCAGCCAGACCGTGGCCGCGCTGCACGCGGGCATGGACGTGGTGCGCCATCTGCCGGGCACGGTGCTGGCACTGGGCGAGGTGGGCGTGGCCAACCCGGCCAGCGCGGCGCTGCTGCTGTCGCGCCTGTGCGGCGTGCCCATGGCGGACGCCCTGCCGCGCGACGACGGCCCCGGCTCGGCCTTCGACGACACCGTGCATTTCCAGCGCCTGGACAAGCTCACCGCCGCGGCCCAGCGGCACGCGCAGGCCATCTCCCCCATCCACGCGCTGGCGGCCTTCGGCGGGTTCGAGATCGCCATGATGGCCGGCGCCATGCTGCAGGCGGCCAGCGAACGGCGCGTGGTGCTGGTCGACGGCTTCGTGGCCGGCGCCGCCGCCCTGGTGGCGCGCGGCCTGAGCCCGGCGGTGGCCGACTACCTGGTCTACGCCCAGCGCTCGCCGGCCACCGCGCACCGGCTCATGCTGATCCACCTGCAGGCCATGCCGCTGCTCGACCTCGATCTGCACATCAACCAGGGCACGGGCGCGCTGCTGGCCTGGCCGCTGCTGCTGGCCACGCAGGCGCTGCTGGAGGCCTGAAGCCCCCCGCTAGCCCGACGCCAGCCAGCGCCGTCGGCCGGCCAAACGCTCCACGCCGCGCCAGTTTCGGCACTCGACCGCCACCGCCGGCCATATGCGCTGCAGCAGCTCGCACTCAGCCAGGGTGTCGGCCGCCGCCTGGTGGCGCCGGGGGCAGGTGATGCCGAAATGCGCCATCCACTCGTCCAGCGAGCGGGCCCGCACCTGGGGGTGCGTCACGGCGCAGAGGTGCTCGATGTCCACCCAGGGATTGGCTGGGCGCCGCCCCAGGTGCTGCCGCGCGTGCCGGCCGATCAGCGCTTCGTCGAAAGCGCTGTGGAAGGCCAGCAGCGGCGCCGCGCCGGCGAAGGCTTCGAAGGCCCGCAGCGCCTCGACCGGATCCCACCCGTCGCGCTGGCTCTGCACACCGATGCCGTGCAGCAGGATGTTGTCGCGGCTGGAGGCCCGCTCCTGGCGCAGCACCACCTCGAAGCTGTCGCCCAGGCACACGTCGAGGCGGCGGCGCGACCAGTCCACGCGCAGGCCCACGGCGGCGATGGCCAGCAGGCGGTCGCGCGCCACGTCGAGGCCGCTGGTTTCCACGTCCAGCACCACCCAGCGCTCGGGCGCCGCGGGCGCCGCGTCGCCGCCGCCGAACCAGGCCGACCACCACGCGCTCACCGGTCGTAGTCCAGCGTGAGCCGCTGCTGCAGGGCGCGCAGCACGCGCAGCGTTTCCTTCAGGATGCGGCGGTCGATGTCGTTGAGCGTGTCCACCGCGATGCGGTTCGGGCTGTCGCCCACCGTGGTGCCGTCCAGCTGCGCGTGCAGGCGCAGCAGCTGCAGGTAGTCAAAGCCGCCAACCCAGGCCTGGGCCTCGTGCGCCGGTACGCCCAGCAGCGGCCCCACCGCCTCCAGGCGCTCGCGGGTGTTGGTGGCCGGCACGCCGTGCGCCAGGGCGTACAGGCGCGCCACGTCGACGAAGATGGCCGTGCCCTGCAGTTTGAGGTCCAGCGTGTCATGGCCCTCCACCGCCTCGGTGTCGATGTTGCCCAGCCAGTTCAGCGGCACCGTGCGCCCCAGGCCATTGAGCGCGAGCTGCTTCAGGAAACGCGGCGTGGTGCGCGCGTGCGCCAGCACCTCGTCGTGCAGCGCGCGGGCCAGGGCCTCGTGGCCAGCGAGCGGGCGAAAGTCGAAAAAGATGCTGGCGTTCAGCAGGTCCTGGGGCGAGCCATGCTCGATCCAGTTCGCGAAACGCTCGCGCCACTGGGTCAACGTCAGGCACAGCTCGGGGTTACCGGCCATCACGCCGCCCTTGCACAGCGGGTAGCCGCAGTCGTCCAGCGCCTGGTTCACCTCACGCGCGAAGGCCAGGTAGGGCGCGGCCTCGCTGCCATCGGGACGGATCAGCGCGTTGTCCTGGTCGGTGGCGATGGTTTGCTCGCCGCGGCCCTCGGAGCCCAGCGCCAGCCAACAGCAGTCGGCCAAGGCGATGCCATGGCGCTGCGCCAGCAGTTCGATCAAGCGCGCGCCCAGCGCATCGTTCAAATGGCTGATCAGCGCCGTGAGCTGGCGCGCCTGCACGCCCTGGCCCAGCAGGGTGCGCGCGAAACGGCGGATGTCGTGCGCCACCACGCGCAGCGTGTCCACGCCCGTGGCGTTGCGGATGCTGGAGCTCACCTGCTTGAGGCTGAGCCGCTGCAACGCGAACAGGTCGCGCTCGGAGACGATGCCCACCAGCCGCCCCGCGCGCGTGATGGGCACGTGGCGGATGCCGTGCGTGGACATGGCGAGCGCGGCGTCCTGCGCGCTGGCGTCGTGCGGCAGGCTGTGCACGGGCCGCACCATCACCGACGACACCGGCGCGTCCAGCGGCACCTGCGGCAGCACCACACGGCCCAGCACGTCGGAGCGCGTGAGGATGCCCAGCGGCGCGCCCGCGCCGTCCACCACCAGCATGGAGCCGATGCGCCGCTCGTGCATCTGGCCCAGCACCTCGCGCAGCGGCGTGTGCGGCGCGCAACTCACCGGCGCCTTGTGGCCCAGCTCGCTCAGTGGCGTCTCCAGCGACTGCTCGGCCAGCGCCTGCGAGGAATAGGCCACCTGCAGCGCCGCGCGCGACAGCTCCAGGAACTTGAGGATGCGCCGGTTGAGGAAGTCGCCGAACGGCGGGCTTTGCGCCGCCAGGGCGCGCATGTCCTCGGCGCCGATGACCAGCACGAAAGTGTCTTCGGTGGCGTGGTACAGCGTGGTGGGCGCGCGCTGCGCCAGCACCGCGCTGATGGGAAACAGATCGCCCGCCTCGTACTGGAAGGCGCCGCCGGAAACCTCGGACAGCCCGCGCTTGCCGGTGACCGCGCCGCGGCGGATGAAGAACAGCTCGCGCACCGGCCCGTCCTGCGGGTCCACCACCGGCTCGCCAGGCGCGTAGTAGGCCTGGCGCGAGGCCGCCACGAAGGCGGCCACGTGGGCCGCCTCCATCTCATCAAAGGGCGGGTAGCGCCGCAGTTCGTCGCTCAGGTTGGCCAGCAGGCTGCCCGAGGGCCTCAGCGCGTCCGGCAGGGGCGCGGGGTCGGTGGGGATTCCGCCGCGCGGGGCCATGGCGGGCGGCCCTGGGCCTCAGGGCGTGTCGCCCGGCGGGGCGGGCAAGCTCAGCTCGAAGCCCTGCTGGCCGCCGCCGGCCGGTGCGAGCCGCGCCGAGCGGCGCTGCACCGACTGGAGCACCACGCCGCCGTCGAGCTCGGCGCCCACGCGGTAGGGCTTGGGTGGTTGTCCGTCGATGGCGATCAGCGCGGCGCCGTCGGCGCCGCCGGCATTGATCACACCCAGCAACTGGAAGCGCGAGGACAGCGGGGCGGGCGCGCTGGCCGGGGTGTCCACCGCAACGGCCTGCACGGCGCCGAGCACGCGCGCCACGGACGCCGTGTCGGGCGCGGGCGCCGCCACCGCGGGCGCGGCCACGGGGGTCAGCGGCGAGCGACCCATGGCCTGCAGCACCCAGTAACCCACGCTGAGCCCCGTTGCCAGCCAGAGCAGCACGGCCAGCGCGCCCGGCGCGCGCCGCGGCGCGCCGCCTGGCGCCGCTGCGCCCTCGCCCAGGAAGACCGAGTGCCCGAAGGTGGATGCCCGACTCATGCGCGCATTATGATCGACCGACCCCCGCGCGGGGCGCCCGACGACCCGGTGCCGGAGACTCCCTTGACACGCCCCCTCTTCCCCTCTTACGCACCCACCCGACGCGCGCTGCGGCGCGGCTTCACGCTCATCGAGCTGATGGTGGTGCTGGTCATCATCGGCGTGCTGGCCGCGCTCATCGTGCCCAACGTGCTAGACCGAACGGACGATGCGCGCATGACCGCCGCCCGCACCGACACCCACAACCTCATGCAGGCGCTCAAGCTCTATCGCCTGGACAACCAGCGCTACCCCAGCGCCGAGCAAGGCCTGGGCGCGCTGGTCAACAAACCCACCGTCGGGGCGATTCCGCCCAACTGGCGCCGCTACCTCGACAAGCTGCCCAACGACCCCTGGGGGCGGCCGTACCAGTACCTCAACCCCGGCGTGCACGGCGAAGTCGACGTGCTCTCGCTGGGCGCCGACGGCCAGGCCGGCGGCGAAGGCGCCAACGCCGACATCGGCAGCTGGCAGTAAACCGGCCGGCCCGCCGACGGCCCGCCCGCACCATGCCGCACGGCCGCCCACGGGGCTTCACCCTGCTCGAACTGATGGTGGTCGTGGCCATCATCGCCATGGCCACGGCGGCCGTCAGTTTCGCGCTGCGCGACGACAGCGGCACGCGGCTGGAGCGCGAGGCCCTGCGCCTGTCGGCCATGCTCGAATCGGCGCGCGCGCAATCGCTCACCAGCGGTCTGCCGGTGGTGTGGCGCCTGCGGCCCCATGGCTTCGAGTTCATCGGCCTGCCGCGTGCGCGTGCCGGCGACGGCCCCACGCCCTCCGAGGGCGCGCACCAATGGCTGAACGCCGACACCGGCGCCCAGGTGCTGCAGCCGCCCGGCGCCACCGCCCTGGTGCTCGGCCCCGAGCCGCTGATCCCGGCGCAGCGCATCGCCCTCGGCCTGGGCGAGCGCCGCCTGGTGCTGGCCACCGACGGCCTGGGCCCTTTCCGCGTCACCCCGGACGCGCCCTGACGCCCCTATGAAAAGCGCGCGCGGCTTCACCCTGATCGAGGTGCTGGTGGCCCTGGGCGTGGTGGCGCTCGCCCTCACCACCGGCCTGCAGGCCAGCAACGCGCTCACGCGCACGGCCGAGCGCCAGACCGAACAGTGGCTGGCCACCCTGTGCGCCGAGAACACACTCATCGCCCTGCGCCTGCAGCGCCAGCTGCCCGGCACAGGCAACAGCGAATCCACCTGCCAGCAGGCCGGCCGCGACTTGCGCGTGCGGGTTTCCGTCCTGCCCACGCCCAACCCCAATTTCCGCCGCATCGACGCCACCGTGCTGCGCGGCGCCGACGGCCCCGGGGTGCGCCTGCTGACCCTGTCCACCGTGCAAGGGCGCTTCTGATGGGCCAGCGGCGCGCGCGTGGCTTCACCCTGATCGAGTTGCTGGTGGCCCTGGCCATCCTCTCGATCATCGCCGTGCTGGCCTGGCGCGCCATCGACGGCATGGGGCGCACGCAGAGCATCACCCAGTCGCGAGGCGACGAGCTGCGCCGCCTGCAGTCCGCCCTGGGCCAGTGGACGGCCGACCTGGACGCCCTGGTCGACACGCGCGAGGTCGCGCCCATCGCCTTCAACGGCCAGGTGCTTCGACTCACCCGGCGCGACCCCATGGAGACCGGCCTGGACAGCCGGGGCGTGCGCGTGGTCGCCTGGGCCCTGCTCAACGGCCCCGAGGGACCGCGCTGGTCGCGCTGGCAGTCGGGCCCGCTGCGCCAGCGCAACGAGCTCACCCTCGCCTGGCAGCGCGCGGCCGACTGGGCCACCGGCCGCGTGAACGCCCCCGGCAACGCCGCCGGCGACGCGCTCACCGCCCCCACGGCCGACAGCGCCATCGCCCTGGTGCCGGCCCTGAGCTGGCAGCTCTACTACCACCGCGGCGAGGCCTGGACCAACCCGCAGTCGGCCGCCGACAGCCCGCCCCCCCGCGGCATGTCCTACACCCCCCACCTGAACATGCCCAATGGTGTGCGCCTGCTGCTGGAACTGCCCCCGGCCGGCACCGCCCTGCACGGCGTGTTGCAGCGCGACTGGGTGCGCCCCACGCTGGAGCCCTCGCCATGAGCGCGGCCGGGCCGCTCCCAAGGCACTCCGCTCCGCCGTGCACAGCATGGAGGGCCGTCCCGTGACACGCACCCACCAGCGCGGCGCCGCGCTGTTGCTGGCCATGCTCACCGTCACCCTGGTGGCCGCGCTGGCCGCCAGCGCGCTGTGGCAGCAATGGCGCGCGCTGGAGGTCGAGCGCGCGGAGCGCCAGCGCGCCCAGGCCGCCTGGATCCTGACCGGCGCGCTCGACTGGGCGCGCCTGATCCTGCGCGAGGATGGGCGCGGCAACCAGACCAATGGCAACCCCGACCACCTGGGCGAGCCCTGGGCGCTGCCGCTGGAAGAGGCCCGGCTGTCCAGCTTCCTCGCCGCCGACCGCGACAACACCGCCGACAGCACGCTCGAAGCCTTCCTCTCGGGCGAAATCACCGACCTGCAGTCGCGCCTGAACTTCAACAACGTGGCGCGCCTGACCACCGTCCAGAACGGTGCCGTGCCGCTCAAGTACGAGCTCTCCGAGCCCGACCTGGACAGCCTGCGCCGCCTGTACGAACTGCTCGGACTGCCGCGCAGCGAGCTCGAAGCCGCCGCCAAGGAGCTGCTGGCCAGTGCCCAGAAGTCCTTGAGCGACCCCCTGCCCGCGGACGCGGCCTCGCTGCTGCCGTCCAAGCTCTCGCAGCTCGCCTGGCTGGGCATTTCGCCCAGCAGCCTGGCGCGGCTGGAGCCCCACCTCACCGTGCTGCCGCTGCGCACCACGCTCAACCTGAACACCGCCAGCGCCGAGGCCATCGCCGCCTCCCTGCCGGGACTGGACCTGGCCATGGCGCGCCGCCTCGTCTCGGCGCGGGAGCGCACGCCGTTTCGCAGCATCGCCGAAGCGCAGCGCCTGCTGCCCCAGGGCCCGGCCGTCCTCAGCGACCAGTACCACGGCGTGCGCAGCAGCTTCTTCGAGGTGCGCGGCCGCCTGCGGCTGGACGACACCATCATCGAAGAGCGCTCCCTGGTGATGCGCCAGGCCCTGGACGCGCGCATCGTCTGGCGCGAGCGCTTCACGCGCCGCTGAGACGCCCCAGGGCACCGGCCGCCACCCTGGCGGGTGGCCACTGAAGCCGCCACGCAACGCCCTAGGGCACCTGGATGAGGCTTTGACATGGTCCCTCTCTAGAATGGCCGGTCCCATCTTCTGAAATCCCGCCTGTGCTCATCGTCACGCCCGTCGACTACCTGGCACCGCCCTCGGCCGCTGCCGCGCTGATGCGCTGGGTGCGCAGCACCGACGGCCAGAACCCGGTCGAGGACGGCGAATCGGCCCTGTCGCTGCTGCCGCGCAACGAGGAACTGGTGCTGGCGCTGCCGCCGCGCGCGCTGTCCTGGCACCGACTGAGCCTGCCGCGCGTGAGCGGCCCTCGCCTGCGCGCCGCGCTCGACGGCCTGCTCGAAGACCAGGTGCTCAGCGACGTGGGCGCCCTGCACCATGCCCTGGAGCCCGGCGGCCGCGCCGGCCAGACCGTGTGGGTGGCCTGCACCGACCGCGCCCGCCTGCGCGACTGGCTGCGCGCGCTCGAATCCGCCGGCCGCCCGGTGGCGCGCATCGCGCCGCTCATGTGGCCCCTGGTGCCCGCCCGCGCGCCCGGTGCCACCGGCGCCACGCGCAGCTTCGCCATGGACTCGCCCGGCCAATTGCACTGGGCGCACATCGACGGCGATCAGGCCTGGCTGGCCAGCGCCAGCCTGCTGGGCGTGAGCTGCGTGCCCCTGCGCGACGACCAGCCCCTGCCCCTGGACGCCCTGCTGCCCGGCGCCACCGGCAACGACCTGCGCGCCACCGACGCCCTGGACGTCTGGCTGGCCGACCCGCTGGTGGCCGAACTCGCCGAACGCGCCTTGCAGCGCCCCTTCGACCCGGTGCCGCCGGCCCGGTGGCTGCTGCGCGCGGGGCAGAGCGACTGGAACCTGGCCCAGTTCGACCTCAGCCTGTCCTCGGGCGCGCGGCGCGGCCAGCGCTGGCGGCGCGCCTGGCGCCAGTTCCGCAGCGGCCCGCAGTGGCGCGCGGCGCGCTGGGGCCTCGCGGCGCTGGTCGCGGCCCAGCTCTTCGGACTGAACCTGACGGCCTGGCAGGAGCGCCAGAGCCTGCAGGACAAGCAAGACGCGGTGCGCACCACCCTCACCACGGCCTTCCCCCACGTCAACCTGGTGCTCGACGCCCCGGCGCAGATGCAGCGCGAAGTGGCGCGGCTGCAGCAGGCCAGCGGCCAACTCTCGGCCGGCGACCTGGAAAGCCTGCTGGCCGCGGTGGACCGCGCCGCCGGCAGCGAACCGCTGTCGCCCACCCGCATCGGCTACGACAACGGCGCGCTGCGCCTGTCGGGCTGGCGCACCGGCGAGGAGCGGGTGCGCGCGCTGCAGCAGGCCCTGCAGAGCGGCGGCTGGCGCGCGCAATTCGACGGCAACGAACTGGTGCTGCAGGCACCGCAACCCTGACATGGCCGCCGACCTCGACACCCCTTCCCCGGCGAGCGCCCGCGCCGCCCTGGCCGGCTGGTACGCTGGCCTCGCCGCGCGCGAACGCCGGCTGGTGCTGGCCGCCGCGCTCATCGTGGGCCTGGCCCTGCTGTGGTGGCTCGCCATCCACCCCGCCTGGCGCACCCTGCGCGAGGCGCCGGCCCGCCACGCCACGCTGGACGCGCAGCTCGCGCGCATGCAGCAACTGGCGCAGACCGCCGAGGGCCTGCGCACCGCCTCCACCGGCCAGCCGCCGGGCCGCGACGAGGCCCTGCGCGCCCTCGAGGCCGCCACCGGCGCCCTGGGCGGCACCGGCCAGATCAACGTGCTGGGCGACCGCGCCACCCTCACCCTGCGCCAGGCCGAAGCCCTGGCCCTGGCCGGCTGGCTGCAGCAGGTGCGCGTGAACGCGCGGCTGCTGCCGCTCGAATCCCAACTCAACCGCGACGGCCCAGGCACCACCTGGAGCGGCTCGCTGGTGGTGAGCGGCCCGCCGCTGGCAGGGAATTGAGATGAACGCCGCCCGGCCGCCCGAAGGCGTTCGCACCGCAGCGCCTTGCGCGAAGGTGTTCCGAGTCCACGCCGCCCGGCCGCCCGAAGGCGTTCGCACCGCAGCGCCTTGCGCGAAGGGGTTCCAACCCCGCACCGCGGCATGCCACGCGGAGGCTACTCCATGAGCACCACTGCCACCGTGCGCCGCCTGGCCTTCGCCGCCGCCGTGCTGGGGCTGCTGCTGGCGCTGCTGCTGTTCGCCCCGGCGCGCTGGCTGGCCAGCGCACTGGACCGGGCCAGCGGCGGTCAGGTGCAACTCGTCAACGCGCGCGGCAGTGTCTGGAGCGGCCAGGCCGATCTGCTGCTCACCGGCGGCGAAGGCAGCCGCACCAGCAGCGCCCTGCCCCAAGGCCTGCGCTGGCGCCTGCGCCCCGCCTGGCAAGGCGGCCCCGCGTTCGCGCTGGCGCTGCAGGCGCCGTGCTGCACCCCGCAGCCGCTGCAACTGCGCCTGCACCCCGGCCTGAGCGAAACCTCGCTCAGCGTCGCCGGCTTCGACAGCCACTGGCCAGCCGAACTGCTGGCCGGCCTGGGCACCCCCTGGAACACCCTGCGCCTGCAGGGCGTGCTGGCGCTGCGCAGCGAGGGCCTCACCCTCACCCTGGCCAGCGGCCGCGCGCGGCTGCAGGGCGGGCTGGACATCGACGCCCTCGACATGGCCTCGCGCCTGTCCAGCATCCGCCCCCTGGGCAGCTACCGCGCCACGCTGCGCGCGGGGACCGAGGGCGACACCGCCCGCCTGGACCTGAGCACCCTCAGCGGCGCCCTGCTGCTGCAAGGCCAGGGCCAATGGGTGGGCGGGCGCCTGCGCTTCGCGGGCGACGCCCAGGCCGCGCCCGGCAGCGAAGAGGCCCTGACCAACCTGCTCAACATCGTGGGCCGCCGCCAAGGCGCCCGTTCGGTCATCACCATCGGGTGAACCTTAGACGTAGGATCGCCATCATGTTTGCCCTCCCCCCCCTGGCCGGCCGCCGCAGCGCACTCGCGCTGGCCTGCGCGCTGGCGCTGAGCCTGCACGGCGCGCCGACGGCCACCGCGCAGACCCGGCCGACCGAGCCCGTCACCCTGAACTTCGTGGGCGCCGAAATCGAGGCCGTGGCCCGCACCATGGCCACCATCACCGGCCGCAGCGTCGTCGTCGACCCGCGCGTGCGCGGCACCATCAACCTCTCCACCGACCGCCCCGTGCCGCCGGCCGCCGCGCTGAACCAATTCGCCGCCGCGCTGCGCCTGCAGGGCTTCGCGCTGGTGGACACCGGCGGGCTCTACAAGATCGTGCCCGAGGCCGACGCCAAGCTGCAGGGCAACGTGGTGAACGCGGGGGCCGCGTCCGCGCTGCCGGCGTCCAACACCGTGGTCACGCAGATCTTCCGGCTCAACCACGAGAACGCGAACAATCTGGTGCCGGTGCTGCGCCCGCTGATCCCGCCCAACAACACCATCAACGTCAACCCGGGCAACAACTCGCTGATCATCACCGACTACGCCGAGAACCTGCAGCGCATCGGCCGCATCGTCGCCGCGCTGGACGTGCCCGGCGCAAGCGACGTCGAGATCATTCCGCTGCAGCACGCGGTGGCGGCCGACATCGTGCCGCTGATCCAGCGCCTGATCGACCCCACCGCCACCGGCGCCGCGGCCGGTGGCGCCGCCGCGGGTGACGCCTCCTTCCGCACCACCATCGTGGCCGAGCCGCGCAGCAACGCGCTGGTGCTGCGCGCGGCCAACCCGGCGCGCCTGGCCCTGGTCAAGTCGCTCGTGGTGCGGCTCGACCAGCCCTCGGCCAGCGTGGCCAGCGGCAACATCCACGTGGTCTACCTCAAGAACGCCGACGCGGTGGCCCTGGCCACCACGCTGCGCGCGGCCATCGCGGCGGGCGACGGTGGCGGCAGCGGCGGCGCCCTGGGCGGCAGCGGCGGCGCGTCCACCGGCGGGGGCCTGTCGCGCGCCAGCACCGGCGGCCTCAACCTGGGCGGCGGCGCCACCAGCGGCATGGGGGCCAACAGCGCCGCCAGCACGCCGGTGGCGGCCAGCGCCCAGCCCTCCACCGGCGGCATGATCCAGGCCGACCCGGCGACCAACTCGCTCATCATCACCGCGCCCGAGCCGCTGTACCGCCAGCTGCGCGCGGTCATCGACCAGCTCGACTCGCGCCGCGCCCAGGTGTATGTGGAAAGCCTGATCGCCGAGGTGAACGACGACAAGGCCGCCGAGTTCGGCATCCAGTGGCAGGGCGCCTCCGGCCAGTCGGGCGACCGCGTGATCGGCCTGCTCGGCACCAATTTCGGCGAGGGCGGGCGCAACATCTTCAACCTCGCGCAGGGCGAGACGGCGCCCGCCGCCGGCCTGAACATCGGCCTGGCGCGCCGCACCGGCGGCGTCTACGTGCTGGGCTTCCTGGCGCGCTTCCTGCAGGAAAACGGCGCCGGCAACATCCTGTCCACGCCCAACCTGCTCACGCTGGACAACGAAGAGGCCAAGATCGTCATCGGCCAGAACGTGCCCTTCGTCACCGGCCAGTTCACCAACACGGGCGGCGGCAACAACGGCTCGGTCAACCCCTTCCAGACCATCGAGCGCAAGGACGTGGGCATCACCCTGCGCGTGAAGCCGCAGATCAGCGAGAACGGCACCATCAAGCTGACCATCTACCAGGAGGTGTCCAGCGTCGCGCCGGCCTCGATCAACTCCAGCACCGGCCTCATCACCAACCTGCGCAGCATCGAGAGCACCGTGCTGGTGAACGACGGCGCCATCGTGGTGCTCGGCGGCCTGCTGCAGGACGAGTACGCGCAGAACCAGGACAAGGTGCCCGGCCTGGGCGACGTGCCCGTGCTCGGCGGCCTGTTCCGCAGCGAAACCCGCAGCCGCAAGAAGACCAATCTGATGGTGTTCCTGCGCCCCGTGGTGATGCGCGACGAGCGCGACACCGCCAACCTCGCGCTCGACCGCTACGAGCAGATGCGCAGCATCCAGCGCGGGCTGCAGCCCGAACGCAGCAGCGTGCTCAAGATCAACGAGTCCCCGGTGCTGGGTCCGCAGGCCCTGCCCTACGAGCGCCTGGCGCCGCGGCCCACGCCGCTGGGCGCGCCCGAAGGTTCACCCAACGCCGTTCCCGCGCCCACGCCGCCGGCGGGCGCCCCGGCGCCCGCCCCTGCCCCGCAGCAGTGAGGCCGCGCCCATGAAGTACCCGCTGCCCTACGCCTTCGCGCGCGAGCACCAGTGGCTGCTCGAGGAAGACGCGGGCCGGCTCACCCTGGTGGGCAGCCGCACGCCCGCGGCCGATCCACAGGCCCAGTCCAGGCGCCTGTCGGCCCTGTCCGAGATCTTGCGCCTGCACCCGCTGCTGGACCTGCAGTGGGAAGACGCCGAGGGCCTGCGCCAGCGCATCAGCTCGGCCTATTCGCAGGGCGAATCCAGCGCCGCCGCCGTGGTGAGCGAGGTGCAGAGCGATGCCGACCTCAGCCGCATGATGCAGGAGCTGCCGGCCATCGAGGACCTGCTGGAAACCGCCGACGACGCGCCCATCATCCGCATGCTCAACGCCCTGCTCACGCAGGCCGCGCGGGATGGCGCCAGCGACATCCACATCGAGCCCTTCGAGCGCCACTCCAGCGTGCGCTTCCGCGTCGACGGCACGCTGCGCGAGGTGGTGCAGCCCAACCGCGCCCTGCACGCGGCCCTGATCTCGCGCCTGAAGATCATGGCCGAGCTCGACATCTCCGAAAAACGCCTGCCGCAGGACGGCCGCATCAGCCTGCGCATCGGCACGCGCGCGGTGGACGTGCGCGTCTCCACCCTGCCCAGCGCGCACGGCGAGCGCGCCGTGCTGCGCCTGCTCGACAAGAGCGAGAGCAAGCTCGACCTCGAATCCGTGGGCATGCAGGGCGATGTGCTGGCGCGCTTCCTGCGCCTCATCCAGCAGCCGCACGGCATCATCCTGGTCACCGGTCCCACCGGCTCGGGCAAGACCACCACGCTCTACGCCGGCCTGCAGCGGCTGGACGCCGGGCGCCAAAACATCATGACGGTCGAGGACCCGATCGAGTACGAGCTGCCCGGCATCGGCCAGACCCAGGTCAACCCCAAGATCGAGCTGACCTTCGCCAAGGCCCTGCGCGCCATCCTGCGCCAGGACCCGGACGTCATCATGATCGGCGAGATCCGCGACCACGAAACCGCGCAGATCGCCATCCAGGCCTCGCTCACCGGCCACCTGGTGCTGGCCACGCTGCACACCAACGACGCGCCGAGCGCCGTCACCCGCCTCACCGACATGGGCGTCGAGCCCTTCCTGCTCAGCAGCTCGCTGCTGGGCGTGCTGGCGCAGCGCCTGGTGCGCAAGCTCTGCGTGCACTGCCGCCGCCAGGACGCGCAGGGCCGCTGGCACCCGGTGGGCTGCGAGCACTGCAGCCACAGCGGCTACAAGGGCCGCACCGGCATCTACGAACTCATGGTGGCCGACGACCAGATCCGAGCCCTGGTGCACCAGCGCGCGGCCGAGAGCCGGCTGTTCGCCGCCGCCGAGAAGGCCGGCATGCGCACCATGCGCGAGGACGGCCAGCGCCTGATCGAGACGGGCGTGACCTCGGTGGAAGAGGTGATGTCGGTCACCCGCGAATGAACATGAAGCCCCCACGCTCCACCGCTGCGCGGCCCGGCGGCCAGGCGGCCTGCTGACATGCCGGCCTACACCTTCGAGGCCGTTGACGCCAACGGCGTAACGCACAAGGGCGTGATCGACGCCGACACCGCGCGCGCCGCGCGCGGCCTGCTGCGCGCGCGCTCGCTGGTGCCGCTGGCCGTGGAGCCGGCCGCGCAGTCGGCGCAGGCCGGCGGCGGCCAGGGGCTCAACGTCACGCTGTGGGGCGGGCGCGTGTTCAGCAACACCGCGCTGGGCGTGTGGACGCGCCAGCTCGCGGGCCTGGTGGCCGCCGGCATGCCGCTGGAGCGCGCGCTCAGCGCCCTGGCCGACGAGGCCGAGAACGACAAGCTGCGCAACCTGGTGGCCACGCTGCGCAGCGAGGTCAACGCCGGCGCGTCCTTCGCGCGCGCCCTGTCGCAGTACCCGCGCGAGTTCGCGGCCAGCTACAGCGCCGTGGTGGCCGCCGGCGAACAGAGCGGCCAGCTCGGCACCGTGCTGGAGCGCCTGGCCGACGACCTGGAAGCGCGCGAGGCGCTGCGCAACAAGCTCATCGCCGCGGCCCTGTACCCGGCCATCGTGACCCTGGTGGCCATCGTCATCGTCGTTTTCCTGGTCAGCTACGTGGTGCCGCAGGTGGCGGGCGTGTTCGAGGGCAGCAAGCGCGCCCTGCCCACGCTCACGGTCATCATGATGGGCATCAGCGCCTTCGTGCGCGCCTGGGGCTGGGCCGTGCTGCTGTTGCTCGTGCTCGGTCTCATCGGGCTGGTGTTCGCGCACCGGCAGGAGGGCCTGCGCCTGCGCATGGACGCCGCCGTGCTGCGCCTGCCCGTGCTGGGCCGCCTGGCGCGCGGCTTCAACGCCACGCGCTTCGCCGGCACGCTGGCCATGCTGGCGGGCGCGGGCGTGCCCATCCTGCGCGCCCTG
>NZ_MKSS01000071.1:0-25104 GCF_001897365.1 Hydrogenophaga sp. 70-12 | reverse complement strand
TGCTGCTGCCTTCGCGCACGCGCAATTGTTCTTCCTTGTCGATGGTCACCTGCACGAAGCGGTCGGGCTGGCGCTGGGCCTGGCCCACGGTGGGCAGGGCGATCTGGCTGGGCGTGATGAGCGGGGCCGTGACCATGAAGATGATCAGCAGCACCAGCATGACGTCGATGAACGGGACCATGTTGATCTCGTTCATCGTGCGGCGGCCGCGGCCGCGGGCGGCGAGCTTGGCCATGTTCGGTGCCTCAGAAGGTGGATGCCGACGCCGTGGCGTGCTGGGGCGGGTGCGAGCCCAGGTTGCGCTGCAGGATGTTGGAGAACTCCTCCATGAAGGTCTCCAGGCCGTTGGCGACGCGGTCGATGTCGTGCGCGAAACGGTTGTAGGCCACCACCGCCGGAATGGCGGCGAACAGGCCGATGGCCGTGGCCACCAGGGCTTCGGCGATGCCGGGCGCCACCGTGGCCAGCGTGACCTGGGCCAGCGAGGCCAGGCCGGTGAAGGCGTGCATGATGCCCCAGACCGTGCCGAACAGGCCCACGTAGGGGGCCACGGAGGCCACCGTGCCGAGGAAGGAGAGGTTGGACTCCATCACGTCGAGTTCGCGCTGGAAGCTGGCGCGCATGGCGCGGCGCGCGCCATCGAGCAGGGCGCCGCTGTCGGTGATGCGGCGCTCGCGCAGCTTGCTGAATTCGCGCATGCCGCTGGCGAAGATGCGTTCCATGGGGCCGGCATTGCGGGCGTTCTGCGCGGCAGCGGCGTACAGCTCGTTCAGGTTGGTGCCCGACCAGAACTCGCGCTCGAAGGCGTCGTTGCGGGCGCGCACGCGCTTGAGTGTGCCAAGCTTGCGGAAGATGGCCGCCCAGCTGATGAGCGACATCAGCACAAGCAGCGCCACCACGGCCTGGACCACCCAGGTTGCGTGGAGCATGAGCTGGACGATGGAGAGTTCTGGGGTCATGGGTGCAGAGATCGGAACGGGTGGAAAAGGTTTCGGTCTGTCACCGGGCGCGGTTCAGGCCAGGCCCAGGGCCTGGAGCAGCGAGGCCGGCATGCGCCGGGGCGCCAGGGTGCGGGCGTCGACCCAGCCGATGCGGATGCTGCCTTCGCACAGGCATTCCCCCGCCGGGGTGTCCCGGCGCGCCGACTGGGCGATTGTCAGCGAGGCGCGGCCCGCTTCCGTGACCTCGGCGGTAACGAGAAGCAAATCATCCAGGCGCGCGGGGCGCAGGTAGCGCAGGTCGGTGGCGCTCACCACGAACATGGCGCCCTCGGCCTCGCGCAGGCGCTGTTGTTCCACGCCGCGCGCGCGCAGCCATTCGGTGCGGGCGCGTTCGAAGAACTTGAGGTAGTTGGCGTAGAACACGATGCCGCCCGCGTCGGTGTCTTCCCAGTAGACGCGCACGCGCCACTCGAAAGGCGCCATGAGTGGCGGGGGCGCATTCACCAGGCCGCCTCCAGCCGCGCCACGGCTTCCTGCAGCTGCTCCATTGAGTTGGCGGTGGAGAAGCGCAGGTAGCGCCCGGCCTCGGCCTGCGCGAAGTCGCGCCCCGGCGTGGCCGCGAGCTGGCAGCGGCGCATGAGCTCGAAGGCCAGGGGCCAGCTGCCGCCGGTCTCGGGGCTGTCGCCGGGCGGTGCCATGCCCCAGCGCTCGCACAGGGCGCCCACCTCGGCCCAGGCGTAGAAGGCGCCGTCGGGCATCACGGGCACGGTGAGGCCCAGGCGGTTGAGCTCGGGGATGAAGTAGTCGCGCCGGGCCTTGAAGGTGGCGCGGCGGCGCTCGTACTCGGCCAGGCTGTCGGGCTCGAAGCAGGCCAGCGCGGCGTGTTGCGAGATGGCGCTGGGGCAGATGAACAGGTGCTGCGCCAGGCGCTCGACCGCGGGCACCAGGGCGGGCGGCAGCACCAGCCAGCCCAGGCGCCAGCCCGTCATGTTGAAGTACTTGCTGAAGCTGTTGACGCTGATGACGGTCTCGCCCAGGCCGTCGGGCAGGGTGAGCGCGGTCTGGCCGAAGGCGGCGTCGTGGCTCAGGCCGAGGTAGATCTCGTCGAGCAGCGTGATGCCCTGGCGTTCGCGCACGGCGGCGGCGATGCGCTGCAGTTCGTCGCGCGCGATCGAGGTGCCCGTGGGATTGGACGGCGAGGCCAGCAGCACGCCGCGCGTGCGCTCGCCCCAGTGCGCCTGCACCTGCTCCGCGCTGAGCTGAAAACGCTGGCCGGGCCCGCAGGGGACCATGCGTGCCACGCCCTCGGCCGCCTGCACGAACTGGCGGTTGCAGGGGTAGCTGGGGTCGGGCATGAGGATCTCGTCGCCCGCGTCGATCAGCGCCAGGCAGGCCAGCTGCAGCGCGGCCGAGGCACCGGCCGTGACGACGATGCGCGAGGCGTCGACCGTGGCACCGAAGTGCGTGGCGTACCAGCCGGCGATGGCCTCGCGCAGCGCGGGCAGGCCCAGGGCCTGGGTGTACTGGCTGCGGCCGTCGCGGATGGCGCGCTCGGCGGCCTGCTGCACCAGCGGCGGGGCGGTGAAGTCGGGCTCGCCGATGTTGAGGTAGATCATCGGGCGCTGGCCGGCGCCGCCCTCGGCCGCGAGGCGGGTGGCGGCCTTGGCCAGCTCCATCACGTAGAAAGGCTCGACGCGCTCGGCCCGGCGCGAGACCCTCATCGGCGGGCCCCGGCGCGGGGCGACGCCGCCACCTCGGCGGGGCGCAACTGCTCGGCCAGGGGGTGCAGCACGCCGTTGACGAACTTGTGGCCGTCGGTGCCGCCGAAGGACTTGGCGAGCTCGATGCACTCGTTGAGCACCACGCGCCAGGGCACGTCCAGGCAGTGGCGCAGCTCGTAGGCGCCGATCCAGAGCACCCCGTGCTCGATGGGCGAGGTCTCGGCGAGCGGGCGGTCCAGGCGCGGGGCGATCAGCGCGTCGAGTTCGGCGGCCTGTTCGATGCAGCCGCGCACCAGGGCGTCGAAGTGCAGGCTGTCGCACTTGTGGAAGCCGGTGAGGTCGCGCGTGAAGACGTCGATGTCGTCGACCGGGTTGCGGCCCACCAGGTGCTGGTACAGCGCCTGCAGCGCGAACTCGCGGGCGCGGGTGCGGGCCGACTTGTCGGTGGCCTTGCGCGGCTTGGCGTGGCTGGGGTCGGAAGCGGGGGCGGTGCTCATGGGATCAGCCGATGCGGTCGAGCACCAGCGCCATTTCGACGGCCACGCGCGCGGCGTCGCGGCCTTTGTCGATCTGGCGCGCCAGGGCCTGGGCCTCGTTCTCGGTGGTGAGGATGGCGTTGGCGATGGGGATCTGGTGGTCGAGCGCGACGCGGGTGACGCCCGCGCCGGATTCGTTGGCCACCAGCTCGAAGTGGTAGGTTTCGCCGCGGATGATGCAGCCCAGGGCGATCAGGGCGTCGTACTCGTCGAGTTCGGCCATGGCCTGCAGGGCCAGGGGCACTTCCAGCGCGCCGGGCACCTTGACGTGGGCGATGTTCTTCTCGTGCACGCCCAGGGCGAGCAGCTCGGCCTGGCAGGCGCTGAACAGCGCGTCGGTGATGGCTTCGTTGAAGCGTGCCTGCACGATGCCGATGTGCAGGCGTTTGCCGTCGAGCAGGTCGGCCGTGCCTTTGTCTGCGCCAAACATGGAGGGGCTTTCGTTGTCGTGGGGGGTCAGTGGGGGTGGCCGATGAAGCCGGTGATTTCGAGGCCATAGCCCTGCATGCTGGGCATGCGGCGCGGCGTGCCCAGGAGCTCCATGCGGCTCACGCCGCACTCGCGCAGGATTTGCGCGCCCACGCCATAGGTGCGCAGGTCCATGCGGCCGCGCTCGGGCGCCTGGGCGGAGCGGGCGGTGCCCTCGAACTGGGCGAGCAACTGCTCGGCCGCCTCGCCACAGTTGAGCAGCACGGCGACGCCGCGCCCGGCCTGGGCCAGGTGGCGCAGGCTGGCGTCCAGGCCCCAGCTGTGCATGGAGCGGTCGATCTCGAGCGCGTCGAGCACGGACAGCGGCTCGTGCACGCGCACCGGCACGCTCTCATGGGCTTGCCACTCGCCCATCACCAGGGCCAGGTGCAGCGCGCCGCTGGGCTGGTCGCGGAAGGCGTGGGCGGTGAAGGTGCCGAAAGCTGTCTTGAGCGGGCGGCTGCCCACCTTGCGCACCAGGCACTCGGTGCGGCTGCGGTATTCGATGAGGTCGGCGATGGTGCCGATCTTGATGCCGTGCTCGGCCGCGAACAGCTGCAGGTCGGGCAGGCGGGCCATGGTGCCGTCGTCCTTCATCACCTCGCAGATGACGGCGGCGGGCGAGCAACCGGCCATGGCGGCGAGGTCGCAGCCGGCTTCGGTGTGGCCGGCGCGCATGAGCACACCGCCCTCGACCGCCTGCAGCGGGAAGATGTGGCCGGGCTGGACCAGATCGCTGGCCTTGGCGTTGGGGGCCACGGCGGCCTGCACGGTGCGCGCGCGGTCGGCGGCGGAGATGCCGGTGGTCACGCCCTCGGCGGCCTCGATGGAGGCGGTGAAGGCCGTGCCCATCTTGGTGCCGTTGCGCGGCACCATGGGCGGCAGGTTCAGCCGCTCGCAGCGCTCGCGCGTGAGCGTGAGGCAGATCAGGCCGCGGCCGAAGCGGGCCATGAAGTTGATGGCCTCGGGCGTGACGTGGTCGGCCGCCAGCACGAGGTCGCCCTCGTTCTCGCGGTCTTCCTCGTCCACGAGGATGACCATGCGGCCGGCGCGGATGTCGGCCACGATGGCTTCGACGGGGGAGATGGCCACGGGGGCCAGGGTTTCGGGGGCGTTCATGCGGGCTCCTTGGCCGGGCTGAGGCCCGCGCCGAGCATGCGCTCGACGTAGCGGGCCACGGTGTCGATCTCGAGGTTGACGGCGCTGCCGGCGACCAGGTCGCCCAGGGTGGTGTGCTGCACCGTGTGAGGGATGAGGTTGATGCTGAACTCGCAGCCGTCGGGCCGGTCGGCGACGCGGTTGACGGTGAGGCTCACGCCATTGACGGTGATGGAGCCCTTGTAGGCCAGGTACTTGCCCAGCTCCGACGGCGCGAGCACGGCGAGTTCGTGGCTTTCCCCGACGGGGGCGAATCGCAGCACGGTGCCGGTGCCGTCCACATGGCCGGAGACGATGTGGCCGCCGAGCCGGTCGTGGGCGCGCAGGGCCTTCTCGAGGTTCAGGCGGCCACCGACGGCGTCCAGCCCGGCGGTGCGGGCCAGCGATTCGGCGGAAATGTCGATGGTGAAGCGGTCGCGGGTGGTGTCGAGCGTGGTGACGGTCATGCAGGCGCCGTTGAGGGCGATGCTGTCGCCCAGGCCGACGTCGGCCAGGTACCCGGCCGGGGCCTCGATGGTGAGGCGCCGCCCGTGCTGCAAAGAACCGCCCAGCGCATGGGAGTCGGCGATGCGCCCCACGCCGGTGATGATGCCGGTGAACATCCGGGCATTTTCGCAGGGTTTGAGGGACCGTCCGTCGCGGGCGCGTCGCCGGCCCCGCGACAGGCGGGGTCAGCCACCGCGGAAGCAGTCCGCCAGCACGGCGTTGGCGGCGGCGTTGCGCAGGGCGCGGGCGCCGGTGTGGTCGAGTTCGAGGTCGCCGCAACGGTCGGCGGCCATGGCGCCGGCCCGCACGGCGCGCAAGGTGTAGGTGTGGGCTTGGGTGGCCACGCCCACGGCCTGGCCGTTTTCGACCAGCGTGAGGGTGTAGGCCGGCGAGCCTTCGCGTGGGCTTTGGGTCAGGGCGGGGGGCAGTGTGGCGCCCACGTGGGTGTCCATGCTGCTGTAGCGCCGGCGCAGGAACTGGCTGGCCTCTTCGAGGGCGCGCTGGGCGTCCGCCCGCCGGCCCTGGCGCACGTATTCGGCGTAGCTGGGGTAGGCGATGCCGGCCAGCACGGCGACGATGGCGCAGGTGACCATCAATTCGATGAGGGTGAAGCCCCGGGCGCCGCGCGCGTGGCGCCGGGTGATCCGGGCGGGGTGCGGTGGGGGCGCCGCGACACGAAGCTCATTCATAGCCTTTTCCATTGAAGTGCACGGGCTCGGGCGAGATGACCGATTGCAACCAGACCTCCGCTCCACCCAGCAACTGGCCGCTGCCATTGAAGCTGGCGCCCGCCGACAGGCCGCGTGCCGTGACGAGGTAGCGGCCATCGGCCAGGGGCTCGGCCAGGCAGCGCGGCGCGGGCGCGCCCTGCAGGGCGGCGCTGGCGTTCTGCCCGGCCACCGGCGCGGTGATCAGCACGGCGCTGGTGTCGGCCCAGTTGGCGAGCTTGGCCCAGGCCGCGTTCCGGTCGCTGGCGTCGGCGATCGCGGTCGTGCCCACGCGCTGTTTGATCACGGCGTCGAATCGGGTGCCACCCTCGACCGAGTCGATAACCACGGCCTCGCAGTAGCGCAGGCCGCTTTGGGCGGACAGCCAGGCGACCTGGTGGACCCGCGCGTTGTTGCTGATCTCTTCCACGGTGGCGCTGCGGCGCGCTGCGAGCAGGCCCGCGAAGGCCATCACCAGCAGCAGCACCAGCACCACGGGCAGCGCCAGGCCCCGGCCGCGCGCGGGGCGCCGCGCCGGCACGGTGGGAGCGGGCAGGGGGCGGTTCCTCATGGGTTGGTGTTCAGGTCGCGGTAGGGATTGGCCACGGCGCCGGCACTGGCGTCATAGGGCTGGGGCAGGGCCGGGCGCACATTGGGCAGCGGGACCATGGCGCGGTAGGCCCGGCGCAGGCGGCCATCGGTGGCGGTGTGCACGGCGCCGTCGCAGCCGATGTGGCGGGTGGTGTCGTTCATGTTCAGGCCGTCCCGCGGCACGGCCCGCGCCGAGCGCACCACCAGGCACAGTTCCACCGCGGCCACGCGCGCCCACCCGTCGCCGGGTGGCAGGTCGCTGGCCGAGACGAGGGCCGTGACTTGGTGAGGGGGCACCTCTCCTGCGGTGGGGCGGCGGGTGATCGCGTACCGGAATTGGAGGCCTTCGACGTTCGGCACCAGCGCCGCCGCGGCGCTGAAGCTGCCGGGGCCGTCGCTGCCGCGGCAGTAGAGCGTGGGGACGTTGTCGTTCGTGGGGTCGGTGGCGATGTAGAAGCGGTTGTCGGCGAACGATGGCTCGACCTTGGGGGCGAGGGCCGTCGCGGCGATGCCGACGTTCGTGCAGTTGGCGGGCAGCGGTGTGTTGGTGCCGCTGGCGAGAACCATCTGGGTGTTGAAGGCGGTGGCCTGGAAGCGCAGGGCGATGGCGTCGTTGCCGCCGCCACCCTGGCAGGCGAGCGATTCGAGGGCGCCGGTCTCGGTGGCGCTGGTGAAGCCGCCGTCGCAGCCGCGCAGGGGCGATTCCTTCAGCAGGCGCAGGCCGTCGGCGCCCGTTTCGGAATAGCCCGCGAGGCGCAGCTGCGAGCGCAGCGTGTCCAGCGCCAGCGCGCCTTCCTCGTTCATCTGCGATTCGAGGGCACCGAAGCGCGTGCCGCTGGCCGCCTGCAGGTAGGTGAAGCCCACCACGCCCACGAGGAACAGGCCCAGGGCCAGGGCCACCATCAGCTCCACCAGGGTGAAGCCGCGCTGGCGCGCTGCAGGCCATGGGCGGGTGGATCGTTTCATAGGCCCACCCGGAAATGCATGCAACTGGCGCCCTGGCGGTCGCTGTCGCTCAGGCCCTGGGGGCACTGCCGCGTGGCGGCCGGGACCAGACCCTGGGCGTCGCTGACCGGGGTGTCGCGCCAGAGCAGCCAGACATCAAGGTTGCGTGCCGTGGCGCTGGGCAGCGAGTGGGCCTGGGCGCGCCCTTCGGGCAGGGCACTGGCCACCGCCTGGAGGAATTCGCGCTGGTCCGCCTGCGCCACGGCCTGGGCCGCGGCCAGGTCGGCGGCGTCGGGGTCCAGCGGGGCCGCGGCGGGCGCCGTGGCACCCAGGGCCAGGTCGTAGGCGCCCAGGTCGAAGCCATAAACGTTCAGCCGGGCGCGCTCGGCGTACTGCTGGACCAGGGTCTGCCCCAGCAGCCGCCGCTGCGCCGATTTCTGGTGGCCGATGGCGGCGGCGCTCAGGCGCGCCATGGCGAGCAGGCCGACACACGTCACGAGCAGGGCGATGAGGACTTCGATCAGTGTCGAGCCCCGGGCCGCGTGTCGAGGGTTCATGGTTTGGCCTCGGGCGTTCCCACGCGGGCGCGACCGAGCATGTTGATGGTGATGACCTGCGTCGGCCCGCTCGCGCCTTGGGGCTGGACGCTCACCGTGTCGCTTGTGCCGCTGAGCGTGCCGTTGCTGCGAAAACTCAGCTGGGCGGGCGAGTTCTTGTCGCGCATGGCGGCGATGCCGGCCTGCGCGCCGCGCTGGGCGATCACCGGTTCGCCCGCGTCCCGCTCGCCATTGCCGTCGAGATCGGAGAACACCAGCCAGCCGCCGGCCCAGTCGGCGCCCGTGGAGCACCTGCCGGCGCTGCCGATCGCGCAGACCACGACGGGCCGGGAGGTGCGCGTGGCGGTGCTGCGCGCCAGGCGCACATCGCCGATGAAGGCGTCGACGGCGCTGTCCTGCCGCCACTGGCGGACCAGCGCGGCGAACGAGGGCATGCCGATGGCCAGCAGCACCGCCAGCACGGCGATGGCCACCATCAGCTCGATCAGGGTGATGCCACGCGCTGCGCGCGCCAGGCGATGTGAGGCGTTCATTGCGGCAGTCGGGTGAGCTGGTACTGCTGGCGGCTCCAGGCTGCGGGGCAACTGACGCCCGCGGCCTGCTGCCCGTTGCCCACGCCCAGGAGGCTCAGGCGGGCGGCGCGGCAGCCGGGGTTGTTGAAGGAGCTTTCGCCGTTCTGGGTGGCCACGTACCGTTCGGCATGTTGCGCGGGGCCCATCTTGGCTTCGGGCGTGGTGTTCACCAGCGCGTTGCCACGCGCGTAGCCGCCGGCGGCGACAAAGACCATGGACGCCTCGTCGAGCCGGCCGTCCTGGTCGGTGTCGAAGGCCCGCCTGCCGGCGCCATCGAGCGCGTTGAGCACGTAGATGGCGCCCCCCGGCGCGTCGGCGCCGGTGCAGCTTTCTGCGTCGCTGCCGCCTCGGTTGATCACCACGGAACCGATGACCACGCTGGAGCCGGCGTTGGCCAGCGGTTCGATCACGCGCTCGCCCGCGCGCGCCATCTGTCCCTGGCCGTCCGCGCCGCCGAGCCGCAGCTGCCAGCCTTTGCTGGCCTGGGGGCCGTCCCAGGCGATCGGGTGGCGGCTGATCGAGAAGTAGCTCTTGCCGTCCACGGTGGCCTTGAGTGCCTCGGGCTTCTGCTCCAGCAGTTGGTCCGGCGACACGGTCTGGAAATTGGCGGCTTCGCTGCCGTCGGTGCGCGAGGTGGGGTCCCAGATGCCGTAGATGGCCTCGCGCTGCGAGGTGTCGCTGGCGTCGCTGTCCTCCAGCAGCATGCCGGTGGCGGCGACGACGATGAGGCCACCCTTGGGGTGGGCTTGCCAGGCCGGCGCCGCGTAGATCGGGCGGTGGTTTTCCGCGGTGAACAGCGGTTGGCCGTAGGAGACCCTCCAGTTGGCGGGCGCGCCGCGCAGGTCGAAGCGCCACAGGTGCCCCCGGGCGTCGCCCGCATAGGCCGCGACGATGCGCTTGCGCGTGTCGCGAACCAACGTGACGCCGCCCAGGCCACGGCCCGCGGAATAGGCTACCGGCAGGGTGATCGTGCGCAGCACCTGGCCTGTCAGGGCGTTGAGCACCACCAGGCCGTGGCGGCTGCCGTCGGCCTGTCCGTTGTAGTGGCCGCTGTTGAGCACCACCACCCAATCGCCCGAATCGGTCTGGCCACTGCGAGCGGGGTTGGTCATGTGGCCGGTGGCAAAGGGCGTGTTGTCGCCGTCGTTGGCGGTGTCGATGGCGTCGGGGCCGGTTTCCCAGAGGAAGTCGTTCTGGTCCATCTGGGTCTCACCCCGCGCGCCGAGCCGGGGCCGCAGGGCATAGACCACCCGCTCTCCCCGACCGCCGCTGCCCACCACCAGCGAGTTCCATGAGCTGCCGTCAAACACGTCGTGCGTGCTGAGCGGGCCGTCCAGCACGTAGCGAAAGCCGCTGTCGGGCTGGGCCTGGTCCAGCAGGCGGCGCAGGCTGCGCCGGGGCATGTAGGCGGCGATCTCCCGGCCGTTGGCGGCGTCGAGGGCGTGCACCACGCCAGCGTTGGTGGCCACGAACAGGGTGTCGGGGGGCAGGGCGATGCGGTCGCGGTAGGCGGCGTAGCGCTCCTTGCCGCTCACGGTGCTCTGGGCGTCTTCGTAGCCATAGTGCTGCGACGCGCCGAGCAGCACCGGGGCGCTGTTGACGATGGCGCCGAGGGGCGAGGCGCGCAGGCGGTACGGCTGGTCCCTGAGGTCGATGACCGGGTCTTTGCCGCGCAGGTAGTCGACGAAGCGCTCGTCGTCGGGGAGCTTGTCGGCGTGGGCGCCCATGCGCAGGGCGCTGCGGATGCCGCTGGGCAGTCGGTCGAGGCGACCCTTCAGCTCGACGCCCAGCCCGTCGTCGCCAAGGCTGTAGAGCCGCCGGTCGGCGGGAGCGGGCATTTGTTGCTGGGCCGACCAGTAGGTCTCGCTGGGCGGCTTGAGCGCCTGGCCATTGGCGTCCTGGTCGAGCAATTGGGGGTTGCCGTTCTGATCGACCTGCTGGGCCGTGACGTTGCCGATGTTGTCGGTGGTGCGGTAGTCCACCTTGAACTTCAGGCGGCCGTCGAGCGAATCGGCCGCGGCCGGAGCGCTTCCCAGCGCGATGCCGGCGTCGTTGCCGCTGGCGTCGAGGATGTCCGAGAGGATGGCGTCGATGGTGGCGCGCACGCCGGCGGCGTCCTGCACGCTGAAACTGCGGCCGCCGCCGGTGTAGCCGGATTGGATGAAGTCGTCGATGCGGTCGGATTCCGGGCGGGCGAATTCCCAGAATTTGTAGCTGTTGTTCCACGCGGTGGTGCGCAGATCGGCGCCCTTGGAGGGCCAACGGGGGGACGTGGCGCCCTGGTACCCGTTCGCCAGGTACTGGTTGCGGTAGGTATTGATCTGCTGAAAGCTCAGGCCCGATGCGACGCCGTTGTCGCCCGAGGGGCGGATCAGGTAGCCGATGGCGTAGGTGGTGAGGTTCTGCCAGAACGCGGGCTGCAAGTCGCGGGTGGGGACGTTGTTCTCCAGTTGAGGCCGCAGGTCGGTATGCCAGTGGTACTGGGCGGCGAGATCGGCCAGCCCGCCCGTGGCGGGGCCGGGGTAGGGGACGTACCGTTGCCGGCCACTGCTGATGCCCTCGGGCTGGTAGGCAAAGGTCTCGGCGGGCGCGTTGCCGGCGGTGCTGCGCGTGAAGCCCGGGCCTTGGGTGGCGTCCTGGTTGGGGGTGTCGGGCGGCGTGCCCCGCAGGTCGTCGTCGCTCCAGCCGCCGTCGGACAGCACCACCTGGTAGGCGCGCCGGCAACCCAGCTCCGGGTTGGAGGCGTCGCTCACGCGGCTCGGGTCTCGGGCCCAGGGGTTTTCCTTGGCGCCGGTGCCCACACCGAAGTAGCTGGCCACGTCCTTGTAGGCCCGTTGGAGGGGGGTGCCGCCGTTGGCGTAGTTGCCATAGAGCCATTGGTAGAACTGATCGTTGGCCGGGCCTTTCGCCCAGGGGCGCACGCCCCGCAGCACCTGGGGCCTGCTGGTGCTCTTGCCCAACTGCGGCACGGCGCCTGACTCGGGCACCATGTTGATCGGTCGATAACCGATGCGCGCCAGGCCGTCGGTGAGTTTGTCGCTGTGCAGGGCCTGGCCCAGGGCGGTTTTGATCGCCTCGATGCGGGTGCGGTAGTAGCGGTACCAGTTGAGGATGTTGGTGACTTCTTCTTCGCGGGTGCAGCGCAGCTTCAGGGCCTGGGCGCAGTCGGTGCGCTGGTGGTCGGCCGGCAAGGCGATCGGGTCGGTGCCGTCGTGGCGGACGTCCACCGTGCGCAGTACCCGATTGCAGGTCGTGCCGAATGCCGTGCTCCTCAGCGCGCCGTTGGGCGCGGCCTTGTCGCAGAGGACGTAGGTGAACGGTGGCGTGTTGCTGTTGAGATCGGCGGCGCCATGGGGGCGGTTCACCGGGGCCCATTGACTCAGACTGAGGGAGTAGAGCGGCGTCTGGTTCTTTGGCTCCTGCACCGGCGGGTAGTTGGGAAACTGGGCGCTGATGATCAGAACCGGGGCGGCGCCGGCCGGGGCCATCGGATCGGCGAAGACCTTGTACGAAAACGCCGCGGAGCTGGCGTTGGAGATGAACTGGATGCCGTCGTTGGCTTGCAGCGGCTCACCCTTGGCATCCACCCGTGGCCGATAGGTGATCCGAGGGTTGTAGTACATGGGGTTGACGTCGGGTGAGCGCTGCGCCTCGAACATCGGCTGACCGTCGTCTCCGGTGGGCAGGCCGCGCCACCCTGGTCGGCTGACGTCGTACCCATCGGGATAGGGGATCGCCATCGACCCCGAGTTGTCCAGCGAGACCACGATGTTGGGTTTGGCGCCCGTGCTGCTGACCAGCAGCGGGCGCTGGCTGGGCTGGGCCTGGACCTCCACCGCGCCCAGCCCGGCGGCGGTGCCGATGGCGCACAGCAGCCAGCCCGGCAGATGCGCTGCCGGGCGTGGGGTGCGTGGCGGACGGGGGATGGGCGCCGGGCCAGGCGCGGGATGGGGCAGGGGACGGGAGCAGGGCGAGCGCGACATGGCCCGCGATGGTTCAGCCGCTTCGCCAGGCCCGCCGGGCATCAGCCGATGGACTGCATGGCCAAACGGATGCAGAACTAAGTGCTACTCACTTTGCGGTAGTTCGACCGCCAACGGTCGCGCCCGGGTGATCAGTGGTCCGTGAGAAATGCGTCTCGGCCCTCGAGCCGGGCGCGCAATCGCAGGTCGGTGCCCACCGGCAGGGTGTCCAGCCAGCGCAGGGCCACGCCGTCGGCCAAACGTTCCAGCGGGCCGAAGGGCGCCATGCCGGCTCCCTGGCCGAGCAGGCGGGGCGCCAGGTAGACCAGCAGCTCGTCCACCCAGCCCTCGCGCAGCAGGGACGCGTTGAGCTTGGCCCCGGCCTCGACGTGCAACTCGTTCACCTCGCGCCGGCCCAGCTCTTGAAGCGCGGCGCCCAGGTCGACCTTGCCGTTCGCGCCGGGCATCGGGAGGGTGTCGGCGCCGCGTTCCCGCAGCGCCGCGGCCCGGGGCTCGGCAGCGTCGGCATGGAAGAACCACCGCTGGCGCGGCAGGCCACCGTGCGGCGGCTCGAACAGCCGCGCCGTGGGCGGGGTGTCCAGGCGGCTGTCGATCACGGCCAGGTGCGGTTGGCGCAGCAGGCCCGGCAAGCGCGCGTCCAGGCGGGGGTTGTCTTCGAGCACGGTGCCCGCGCCCGTCAGCACGGCGCAGGCCCGGGCGCGCCATCGGTGGCCGTCTTCGCGGGCGGCTTCTCCGGTGATCCACTGGCTCTGTCCGTTGGGCAGGGCCGTGATGCCATCGAGCGAGGCGGCCATCTTCATGCGCACCCAGGGCCGTCCGCGCACCATGCGGCTGAAGAAGCCGATGTTGAGTTCGCGGCTGGCCCGGGCGATGGGGTGGTCGCCGGGCAGCAGGTCGACCGCGAGGCCGGCGGCGCGCAGCCGCTGCAGGCCTTGGCCGGCCACGCGGGGGTTGGGGTCGGTGGTGGCCACCACCACGCGCGCCACCCGGGCCGCGATCAGCGCGTCGCAGCAAGGCGGGGTGCGGCCGTGGTGCGAGCAGGGCTCCAGCGTGACATAGGCGGTGGCGCCGGCCGTGCCTTCGCCGCGCGCCTGGGCGTCGCGCAGGGCCATGACCTCGGCGTGCGGCCCGCCGGCCTGCTGGGTGTGGCCCGAGCCGATGACCCGGCCGTCCGACGCGACCAGCACACAGCCGACGCGGGGGTTGGGGTTCGACAGCCAGAGGGCGCGCTCGGCCAGTTCGAGCGCCGCCGCCAGGGGCCCGGTGCTCACCTCGCGGCTCCTGCGCGGGCGCGGGCCGCGCACCGGGGGGCCATCAGCGCTTCACCTCATCCACCAGCGCCCGGAACTCGTCGATGTCCTCGAAGCTGCGGTAGACGCTGGCGAAGCGGATGTAGGCGACCTTGTCGAGCTTCTTGAGCTCGCGCATCACCATCTCGCCGATGCGGTTGGCCGGGATCTCGCGCACGCCCAGGTTGAGCAGCTTTTCCTCGATGCGCTCGATCGCGGCATCGACCTGCTCGGTGCTCACCGGGCGCTTGCGCAGGGCCAGCGCGAAGGAGGCGCGCAGCTTGTCGGGCACGTACTCGACGCGGCGGCCGTCCTTCTTGACCACCATCGGGAAGCTGACGTCGGGCCGCTCGTAGGTGGTGAAGCGCTTCTCGCAGTGGCCGCAGCGGCGGCGGCGGCGGATGAAGTCGGCGTCTTCCGAGACCCGCGTCTCGACCACCTGGGTCTCGAGATGGCCGCAGAAGGGGCACCGCATCGCCGCCGCTCCGGGTTCAGCGGTAGACCGGGAAACGCGCGGTCAGCGCGTTGACCTTTTCGCGCACCGCGGCGATGTTGGCCGGGTCGCGGTTGTCGAGCACGTCGGCCACCAGGTTGGCGGTCAGGCGCGCTTCCTCGTCCTTGAAGCCGCGCGTGGTCATGGCCGGGGTGCCGATGCGCACGCCGCTGGTCACCATCGGCTTCTCGGGGTCGTTGGGGATGGCGTTCTTGTTGATCGTCATGTGCGCCTGGCCCAGCACCGCCTCGGCTTCCTTGCCGGTGATGCCCTTGGCGCGCAGGTCGACCAGCATCACGTGGCTTTCGGTGCGCCCGCTCACGATGCGCAGGCCGCGCTGGGTGAGCGTCTCGGCCACGATCTGGGCGTTTTTCACCACCTGCTGCTGGTAGGCCTTGAACTCGGGCGAGAGCGCTTCCTTGAAGGCCACGGCCTTGGCCGCGATCACGTGCATCAGCGGGCCGCCCTGCAGGCCAGGGAAGATGGCGCTGTTGATCGCCTTCTCGTGCTCGGCCTTCATGAGGATGAAGCCGCCGCGCGGGCCGCGCAGGCTCTTGTGGGTGGTGGAGGTCACCACATCGGCGTGCGGCACCGGGTTGGGGTAGACGCCGGCGGCGATCAGGCCGGCGTAGTGCGCCATGTCGACCATGAAGAGCGCGCCCACGTCCTTGGCCACCTGGGCGAAGCGCGCGAAGTCGATGCGCAGGCTGTAGGCCGAGGCGCCGGCGATGATGAGCTTGGGCTTGGTCTCGTGGGCCTTGCGCTCCATGGCGTCGTAGTCGATCTCTTCCTTCTCGTTGAGACCGTAGGACACCACGTTGAACCACTTGCCGCTCATGTTGAGCGCCATGCCGTGGGTGAGGTGGCCGCCTTCGGCCAGGCTCATGCCCATGATGGTGTCGCCGGGCTTGAGGAAGGCCAGGAACACGCCTTCGTTGGCGGAGGCGCCGCAGTGCGGCTGCACGTTGGCGGCCTCGGCGCCGAAGAGCCGCTTGATGCGGTCGATGGCCAGCTGCTCGGCCACGTCCACGTACTCGCAGCCGCCGTAGTAGCGGCGGCCGGGGTAACCCTCGGCGTACTTGTTGGTGAGTTGGGTGCCCTGCGCGGCCATCACGGCCGGGCTGGCGTAGTTCTCGCTCGCGATGAGCTCGATGTGGTGTTCCTGGCGGGCGTTTTCGGCCTGGATGGCGGCAAACAGCTCGGGGTCGGTCTGTTCGATGAGGATGCGGCGGTCGTACATGGCAGTCCTGAATGACGAGGAACCTTGCGCGTGACAAGGGCTGCCCAGGCGAACGGCTGAACGCCCGGCCTGTCGACGCGGGCGGTGCGCTTCCCAGTGGTTGTCCCGGTGGTCGCCCTGAACAGGGGGCCGGGTGTCCACGTCAGCGGCCGATCCCCGCAAGGGGTGGCCGCCTATCGCCAGTCGCGCACCGCGCTAGTTTAGCCCAGCGGGCTGCGGATCCCGCCGGCCGCGCGGGCGGGCGGCTTCAGGACGGAATGGCCGTGGACGGGGGCGCCACCGTGGGCCGGACCTCGGCCTCGACCTCGTTGCTCGGCGCCGGGGCATTGACGGGGATGGCGCGCGCCGGCGGTGGCGCGTCGAAGTGCTTGAGCGGCGCGCCCTGGGCCACGCGCTGGATGCGCAGGTGCTCGGCCATCACGCGGTTGATGTACCAGCTGCCGTCGGTGGTGACCGCGCCCACGTAGAGGCGCAGGCCGCCCTCCAGGGAGCCGGCGCGCTTGACCGCGTCGCTCAGCACGCGAGCGCCCACGCGCAGGTTCGACAGCGGGTCGAAGGCCGCCAGCTCGCCGCCGAAGTCCTCGTACTTGTCGGTGTGCACGCGCGTGAGCACCTGCATCAGGCCCTGGGCGCCCACGGGGCTCTGGGCAAAGGGGTTGAAGCGCGACTCGATGGCCATCACGGCCAGCAGCAGCGTCGGGTCCAGGCGGCTGCGCTCGCCAATCAGGTAGGCCTCGGCCACCAGCGCGCCCACGGGTTCGGGCGCCACACGGTATTTGCGGCTGAGCCACTGCGTGACTTTGGCCTGCTGCTCGGTCAGGTCGCGCAGGTTGGCCACGGTCACGCGGTCGATGGCGGTGGGTTCCACCTCGACGTCGCGCTCGACCAGCTGCTGCGCCTCTTGGCGCTGCAGCAGCCAGCTCAGCAGCCGCTCCTCGGCGCTGGCGCGCAGGTCGGCGCGCATGCCGAAGACGAGCAGGGCCACCGCGGCCACCGTGCCGAGCAGCGCCAGGCTGTTCTGCGTGGTGTGGATGAACCCCTGGTACACGTCGGAGGCGGCGTGGTTCAGGGACGATGCCAGGGCACGTGTCGTGCTCTTCTGCGGCGTCGGCGAGTGGGTCCTCATGGGTCGCTCCTTGCAGGTCGCCCGCGGCGTTCGTGGGAACGGCGCGGGCGGTCGTTGGGGGGGCTCTCGGTGGATGGCCGGGGGGGCCGGTTCCAGCGAGTGGGCCTGCCGTACAGGCCCGGGTTTACCCTCGCGTGGGCAAAAGTCGGCGGATGGTAGGGAGGCGTTAATAGCCAGTCAATGGTTTTGAACGCTGTTTGAAGAATAATTAGTAATATAAAATCGCCGGCCGACGTGCCAAATTAGACAAGTGCAGCGCCGCCGCCAATGGCCACGCGGGTTTGCGCGCGATGACAGGCGTATGACCGCTGGTCGGCCGATGCCCACCTTTCATGGGGCAAAACGGGGTTTTGGGGCGCCGGAATGGGCGGCCGGGTCGCGATTGAAAAGTTCCATGGCCGGGCGACGCGCGTGCCTTGATTCGACCGTTGGCGCGGCGTACGCTTCACCCGTCGGTCGCAGACCGGCACAGCCGACCCGGTGGAGATCCATCGAACGGCCCCTTTGGGAGCAATCTCTTGCTCCCCGGCTGGCGGGACATCACCCTCCCACCACCCAACCGACGGCAAGCGCTTCATTGCCCGCCGTCAACCCCGGCGGGTTTTTCCCGCCGGGGTTTCTTGTTTTTGGGGCCGTCATGCGGCGTGGCCCTGGCTTGCGCGACACTCGCGCATGGCCGACACCGCAACGGATTCCCCCGTCCCCCATCCGCCCACTGCTGCGCCGCGCTCGCGCCTCGCGCGGCGCCTGGCCTGGGTGGTCGCCGGCCTGCTGCTGCTGTGGGGCCTGACCTGGCTGGGCCTGCCGCCGCTGCTGAAGTGGCAGCTGCAAAAGCAGGGCAGCGAGCGGCTGGGCCGCGCGGTCACGGTGGAGCAGGTGCGCTTTCACCCCTGGTCGCTGGAGCTGTGGGTGGATGGCCTGCGGGTCGCTGGCGCCGAGGGCGCCGACGAGCTGCTGTCGGTGAAGCAGCTCTATATGAATGCGGAGCTGCAGTCCCTGGTGCGGCTCGCGCCGGTGATCGATGCCCTGAAGGTCGACACGCCGCGCCTGGCGCTGCGCCACCTGGGGCAAGGGCATTGGGACTTCGACGACGTGCTGCAGCGCCTGACGCCGCCGCCGCCCAGCGGGCCCCAGGACAACTCGCCCGCGCGCTTCGCCGTCTTCAATATAGAAGTGGTCAACGGCCAGGCCAGCGTGCGGGACGAGCCCGTGGGCGTGACCCACCACCTGGACGGTCTGCAGATCGCCGTGCCCTTCCTGAGCAACCTGGGGTCGCGCCGCGAGGTGGTGACCGAGCCGCGGCTGGCTTTCACGCTCAACGGCAGCGCCTTCGACAGCCGCGTGGCCACCACCCCATTCGCCGAGGACCACCAGACGCGCGCGCGCCTGCAGATACCCGAGCTGGACCTGGCGCCCTACCGGCCGTACTGGCCCAAGGCCTGGCCGGTGCAGCTCACCTCGGGGGCGCTGCACCTGGACCTGACGCTCGACTTCGAGCAGCACGCCGAGCCGACCCTGGTGGTGGCCGGCACCGCGGGCCTGTCGAACCTGCGCCTGGACGAAGCGGGTGGCGCGCCCCTGCTGCTGTCGCCGCGCCTGGACGTGGCGCTGCAGCGCGTGGAGCCCCTGCGCCGGCGCGTGGCCCTGGGCGCGGTGCGCTGGCAGGGGCTCGAACTCGACCTGGCCCGCGACGCGCAGGGGCGGCTCAACCTCCAGCGGCTGGCGGCCAGCTGGCCCATGGCCCCGGCGGCCGAGGCCAAACCCGTCCCCGCCCCGGCGCCGGAAGCGGCCTGGCAGCTGGCCGTGCAGGGCTTCGAGCTCAGCGAGGCCCTGGTCCGCTGGCGCGACGCCTCGGTGCAACCCCGGGCCGAGCAGGACCTGCGCATCGCCTCGCTCACGCTCGCGCCGATCGCCTGGCCGGTGAAGGAACCCGCGCGCCTGCAGCTCGCCGCCGCCGTGGGCGAGGCCACGCTCAAGGCCGAGGGCGAGGTCGCGGGCGACCGCGCCCAGGTGCGCGCCGCGCTCGACAACTGGGGCCTGCGCCTGGCCGCGCCCTACCTGGCCAGCGTGCTGGCGCCCGAACTCGACGGCCGCGCCCGCGCCAGTCTGGTGTTCGACTGGGTGCGCGGCGCCGAGGGCCAGCCCGACCAGCTGGGCCTGCAGGGGCCGGAGCTGGTGCTGGAACAGCTGCAATTGGGCCCGGCCAAGCGCCCGCTGGCCCGGCTGGACAGCCTGCGCCTGGCCGAACTGAAGATCGACCTGGCGAAACACCACGCCGAGCTGGGCCAGGTGGCGCTGGACAACCCCGTGCTCGACGCCCACCGCGACGCGCAGGGCCGCTGGATGGTGGAGCGCTGGCTCAAGCCTGCGCACGCCGCCCCGCCCGCCGGGCCGGCGGCCACGAAAGAAGCGGCCCAGGCCGCCCAGGCGGCCGAGCCCGCCGCGTCCTGGACCTGGCGCCTGGCCGACGCCCGCCTGCGCGGCGGGCGCGTGCGCTTCATCGACGACAGCAAGGCCAACCCGGTGCGGCTGGACCTCGACCGCTTCGACGTCCGCCTGCAGGACCTGCAGCCCCCCGGCGAGCGCGCCCCCGAGGCGCCGCTGAACCTCAAGCTGCGCGTGGCCGGCGGCGGGTCCACCGCCGGCACCGTGGCCGCCGACGGCCGCCTGCGCCTGCCCGGTCCGGCCGGCGCCGGCCCCGACCTGCACTGGCGCGGCCGCGTGCAGGTGGAGCGATTTCCCGTGCACGCGCTGGAGCCCTACCTGGCCGACTACCTCAACCTGGAACTGCTGCGCGCCGACACCAGCGTGCGCGGCGACATCGACCTGACCCTGCCGGCCAATGGCCCGCGCGTGCAGGCCGCGGTGGACCTGGCGGTGGAGGACTTCCGCGCCAACACCGGCTCGCCCGGCGAGGAACTGCTGCAGTGGCAGTCGCTGCAGGTGCGTGGCCTGCGGGTGCGCCAGGCGCCGGGGCAACCCCTGTCGGTGCAGGTGGCCGAGACCGTGCTGAGCGACTACTACGCGCGCATCGCCATCGACCTCAACGGGCGCTTCAACCTGCAGGACCTGGTCAAGCCCGCGCCGGGCGAGCCGGCCGCGCCCGCCGCCCCGGCGGCCACCGCCCCGGCACCCGGCGCGCCCGCGCCCAACGCCGCCACCACCACGGCCGCCGCGCCGCCGCCCGGCCCGGCGGCCGACATCCGCATCGGCCCGATCAGCCTGGTCAACGGCCGCATCCTGTTCTCGGACCACTTCGTGCGGCCCAACTACAGCGCCAACCTCAGCGAGGTCACGGGCTCGCTCAGCGCGTTCTCCAGCACCCCGGCCGCGCCCGGCCAGCCGCCCGAGATGGCCACGCTCTCGCTCAAGGGCCGCGCCGAGGGCACGGCCACGCTGGACATCAATGGCCGCATCAACCCGCTGGCCACGCCGCTGGCGTTGGACATCAAGGGCGTGGTGCGCGACCTGGAGCTGCCGCCGCTGTCGCCCTACAGCGTGAAGTACGCGGGCTACGGCATCGAACGCGGCAAGCTCAGCGTGGACGTGGCCTACCAGGTGGAGCCGAACGGCCAGCTCACCGCCAGCAACCAGATCGTGCTGAACCAGCTCGCCTTCGGCGAGCGCGTGCCCGACAGCCCGGCCAACCTGCCGGTGAAGCTGGCCGTGGCCCTGCTGGCTGACCGCAACGGCGTGATCGACATCAACCTGCCCATCAGCGGCTCGCTCAACGACCCGCAGTTCCGGCTTGGCCCGGTGATCGTGCGGGTCATCGTCAACCTGATCGGCAAGGCCATCACGGCGCCGTTCTCGCTCATCGCCAGCGCCTTCTCGGGCGGCGGCGCGGACGCCAGCCAGATCGGTTTCGATCCCGGCCGTGCCGAGCTGAGCGACGCCAAGCGCACGCAGCTCGAGTCGCTCGCCAAGGCGCTGGAGAACCGGCCGGCGCTGCGGGTCACCATCGTGGGCCACAGCGACCTGGAGGCCGAGCGCGCGGGCTGGCAGCGCGCCCGGCTGGACGGGCTGCTGCAGGCCGAGAAGCGCCGCCGTCTGGCGCGCGCCGGCGGCGAGGTGCCCGCGCGCGTGAGCGTGAGCGCGCAGGAGCGCCCCGAGCTGCTGCGCGAGGCCTACCGCCGCGCCGACATTCCCAAGCCGCGCAACCTCATCGGCCTGGGCAAGGACATTCCGCTGGAAGAAATGGAGGCGCTGCTGCTGGCCGCCCAATCGCCCACCGAGGACACCATGCGCGAGCTGGCGGTGGCGCGCGCGGTGGCGGTGAAGGACTTCCTGGCCGGCCTGCGCTTGCCCGAGGACCGCCTGTTCCTGGGCGCGCCCAAGACCCAGGCCAGCGGCGACCAGTGGGTGCCGCGGGCCGAACTGCAACTCGCGCCGCGCTGAGCGGCGCGACCGCGGGTAAGCCGGCGCCGCGCTGAGCGGCGCGACCCGGGGAAAGCCGGCGCCGCGCCGAGCGGCGACAATACGCGTTTCTCCGCGCGGCCCGCCGCGCATCCGCTGCCCTTTTCACATGTCGCTGTTTTCTCCGCGCCAGACATCCGCCCCCGAGCCCGCCGTGAACACCCCCTCCAACCCCAAGTCCGCCAACGCCCATCCCCTGGACGCGCTCACCGGCGGCGTCTTCTCGGCCCCCACCGCCGGCGAGCGCGCCGCGCGCGTGCGCGATTGGCTCGCCACCGATCCCTCGGCCGAGCACATGAACGAGGTGTTCAAGGAGCTCAGCCAGCGCGACCGCGGCGCGGCCAAGGCGCTGAAGGAAAAGCTCGACGAGCTCAAGCGCCAGAAGTCGCAGGAGCAGGCGGCCAGCGAATGGTCGGCCAAGGCCGAGGCCCTGCTGGCCGCGTCGCGCCTGAACCTGGCCGATGCCCTGGCCTGGCAGCGCGACGCCGCGCGCGCCGGCGCGCCGCTGTCGCGCGAGCCCCTGGCCACGCTGCGCCAGCGCCTGGCCGAGCGCATCAAGTCCATCGAGGACCTGCAGCACGCGGTGCAGGTGGAGCGGGAGGCCGCCGTGCTGATCGCCCAGCGCATCGAGGTGCTGTCCACCAAGCCCTGGCAGGAGGCCCGCCAGGCCGCCGACGCGCTGCGCGGCGACGTGGCCCAGTGGCAGCAGCAGATCGACGGTCTGACACAGGACCCGCAATGGGCCAGCGTGGAGGCCAAGTTCCCGCCCATGCTCGAGGCCTCGCGCCAGCAGCTGCAGCTGGTCTGGGACGCCTTCGATGCCGCGCTGGCCCAGGCCACGGCGGCCGCCGCCGACGCCAACGCCCCGCTGCCGGCCGTGCCCGTGTGGGCCGACGAGCTGCGCGCCGCGCGCGGCCTGGCTCCCGCCGAGCAGCAGGCCGCCAACGAGCAGGCGCAACAGGCCCAGCAGGCGCGCCGCGAGCGCGCCGGCGCCGAGATCGAAAAGGCCGTGGCCGCGCTCGAGGCCGAGGTGGCCGAAGGCCATGGCAAGGCCACGCCCAAGGCCGCGGCCGAGCTGCGCCAGCTGCTCAAGCAGCACGGCCGCCTGATCGGCCAGGCGCTGGAAGCGCGCGCCCATGCCGTGCTGTCGCAAGCCGGTGAACTCGAAGGCTGGCAGCGCTGGCGCGCCGACCAGCTGCGCGAGGAGCTGGTGGCCAAGGCCGAGGCGCTGACGCAGGCACCCGAGGGCCAGCGGCCCACCGGACGCAAGCTGCAGGAGGCCATCCGCCAACTGCGCGAGCAGTGGAAGACCACCGACCAGGGCGGTGCGCCCAATCACGCGCTCTGGAAGCGCTTCGACGAAGCCTGCACCGAGGCGCACAAGGGCGTGGAGGCCTGGCTGTCGCAGGTGCGCCAGCAGGCCGAGGCCACGCGCGCCCAGCGCCAGGCCATCATCGACGAACTCAAGGCCTGGACCGCCGCGCACGCCGAGAGCAGCGACTGGAAAGCCCAGCTGCGCGAGCTGCACGCCTTCTCCGAGCGCTGGCGCCAGGCCGGCCACCTGAGCGAGAAGGCCTTCGCCGAGGTGCAGCCGCTGTGGAAGGACACCATGCACCAGGCGCACGCGCGCCTGGAGGCCGCGCAGGCCGAGAGCGTGGCGCGCCGCCGCGCCTTGATCGAGGAGGCCGCCGCGCTGTCGCAGGCGCAGCCGCTGCGCATCGACGCCGTGAAGGCCCTGCAGCAGCGCTGGCAGGCAGAGGCGCACGCCGTGCCGCTCGACCGCAAGCAGGAACAGAAGCTGTGGGAGGCCTTCCGTTCGCCCATCGACGCCGCCTTCGAGCGCAAGACCAGCGAGCGCCAGCAGCAGGCCGGCGCGCTCAGCGCCGTCGACCAGCGCGTGCTGGACGCCTCACGCGAGCTCGAGGCCGCCACGCAGTCGGGCGACGCACAGCGCATCCGCGCGGCCATGGCCGCGCTGGAGGCCGCCGGGCGCGCGGCACCACCGGCGGCCACGCCGGCCGCGGCGCCAGAGGCCGCCGCTGGCGGGGAGGCCGCACCGGCCGACGGCGCCGCGCCCGCGCCCGCGCCCACCGCGCCACCGGCCGCGCCGCGCAAGCTGGTGGCCATGCGGGGCGACGACCGCCCCGGTGCCAGGAAAGCCGAACCCGCGCCCCGCGACCCGCGCCGGGATGGCCGCCCCGGCCGCCCCGACGCGCGCGGTGGCCGAGACGGTCGCGATGGCCGTGACCGCCGCGACTTCCGCGATTCGCGCGAGGACCGCGAACCGCGCGGCCCACGCCTGGGCGACACCGCCTTCCGCGCGCAGCGCCAGGCCATGGAAGCCGCGCAGGCCAGCTTGCGCCGCCTGGCCGAGCAGGCGCACGGCGAGGTGCTCACCCAGGTGCTGGACGCCTGGCGCGCGCGCGACGCGCAGCAGCTGCCCCCCGCGCAGGCCCTGGGCGGGCGCGTGGCGCCGGCTCAACGTTCGGCCTGGGCCTCCGCGCTCGGCCAGCCCGCGAATGCCTTGCCCGCCGAGGCCCTGCTGCGCCTGGAGATCGCCGCCGATGCGCCGACCCCGGCCGAGCACCTGAGCGAGCGCCGCCTGCTGCAGCTGCAGTTGCTCACGCGCCGCAACGCGCCATCGCCCACGGAAACCTGGGCGCAGGACGTGGCCCAGGTGCTGGGCGGGGCGCACGACGAGAAGTCGGCGCGGCGTCTGCAGGCCGCGCTGAAGGCGCTGCTCAAGCGCTGAGCGGGCGCGCGCTGAGGAAGAAGGCGTCGTAGAGCGCCAGCAGGGCGGGGAACTCCTGCCCGAAGCGCTCGCGGTTCACGAAGTAGGCCTCGCAGGTCACGGCGAAGAACTCGGCCGGGTCCTTCGCGGCGTAGCCGTCCAGCCAGGGCGGCTCGCCGCCGAAACGCTCGGCCATGGACACGGCCTCGCGGAAGCCGTCGAAATGCGCCGCCATCACGCGCTGCCAGCGCGCGCGGGCCTCGCGCGGATCGCGCGTGCCCAGGAAGCCTAGGGGCAGGGTGGGCGCGCCCTGCGGGTGCTCGCCGGCCTGCAGCTCGCGCATGTCCATCTTGTGCACGAATTCGTGGATCACCACGTTGTGGCCGATGGCGGCGCGCTCGCCCGCGCTGGCCACATCCTCCCAGCTCAGCATCAGCGGGCCGCCGTCCATGGCCTCGCCGGCCAGGGCCTCGGTGTACTCGTGCACCACGCCAGCGGCGTCGTGCACCTTGCGGCGCGCCAGCACGGCGCCGGGCTGCAGCACGATGCCCACGAAGTCGTCGTACCAGTCGAGCAGGTCGGGCGCGCGGCGCAGGGCGCGCCCATCGGGGCCGTGCAGGTGCAGCAGCGGGCGGCAGGCCTGCGCCGCGATGGACAGCGCCATGGCGTCGGTGACCACCAGGCCGTTGGCGCCGCTGAATTCCTTCTCGACCAGGAAGTGCTGGCACAGCAGGCGCAGGCGCGCGCGGTCCCCACCGTTCAGCGCGGCGAGGAAGGGCAGGGCCGCGAGCGTGTCGCGCCACAGGGCCTCGGGAATGGGGGCGGGGCGGCGCCAGCGGCGCCGCAGCGAGGCCAGCCAGCTCACGCGGCGCTCACCCGCTGCGCGCCGCGCTCGCTCAGGCGCAGCGCATCGGCGCGCGGCGGCTGGGCGCCCGCGTCCCAGTCGCTGAGCACGAGGCGCCGGCGCCCCGGGGCCAGCGCGTGCTCGGCCGGGCGGTGCGTGTGGCCGTGGATCAGCGTGGCGGCGCCGGCCTGTTCCAGCCAGGCGGTGGCCGCGTGGGCGTCCACGTCCGCCCACAGTCCGGGGTCGGGGCCCAGGCTGCGCTTGCGCGCCTCGCTGCGCGCGCGCAGATCGCGCGCGATG
>NZ_MKSS01000070.1:0-3394 GCF_001897365.1 Hydrogenophaga sp. 70-12 | reverse complement strand
CCGATGTCGATGGCCGGGTTGATGCTGTGGCCCACGTCGTGCAGGATGTCCACGGCCAGCACGCGGCTCTCGCCGGTGAGGGTGTCGATGGCGACTTCGCTGCAGGCCGCGCCGTAGGCGAAGTAGTAGAAGGGCCGCCCCTTCATGGTCAGCTTGTCGTAGTGGATCTTGGGCGTGCGGTAGAAGCCGTCGCTCCAGAGCTGGATGCGGTTGGCGTAGGCCGCGTTCACCACGTCCTCGAAGCGGCGCGTGCTCTTGGGGGTGATCACCTCGCCGCCGAGGAAGCGCACCGCGCCCGCGCCGCAGCCGTCCTGGCCGGCCACGAAAGCCGCGAGGTTGTCGCGCACGTGGCGCGCGGCGAACTGCGCGGCGCGGCCGTTCAGGTCGGTGCCGCTGCTGGCGGCGGTGGCGCTGGCGTTGGGCACCTTGCTGGTGTCGGCCGCGGTGGCGATGACGCGCTCGAAGGGCACGCCCAGCTCATCGGCCACCACCTGCGCGACCTTGGTGTTCAGGCCCTGGCCCATCTCGGTGCCGCCGTGGTTCACCATCACGCTGCCGTCGGTGTAGACGTGCACCAGCGCGCCCGCCTGGTTGAACAGGGTGGCGGTGAAGCTGATGCCGAACTTCACCGGCGTGAGTGCGATGCCTTTCTTGATGACCGGGCTGCGGGCGTTGAAGGCCTCGATGGCGGCGCGGCGGCGTTCGTAGTCCGCGCTGCGCGCGAGCGCCGTCATGAGCGGTTCGAGGATGTTGTCCTCCACCTTCATGTCGTAGTGCGTCTGGTCGCGTTCGCCAATGCCGTAGAGGTTGCGCAGCCGCACCTGTAGCGGGTCGAGGCCGAGGTGGCGCGCGATGTCGCCCAGGATGCGTTCGATGGCGATGACGCCCTGCGGCCCGCCGAAGCCGCGGAAGGCGGTGTGGCTTTGCGTGTTCGTCTTGCAGCGGAAGGAGTGAATGGCGACGTCTTCCAGGAAGTACGCGTTGTCGCAGTGGAAGATGGCGCGGTCGGCGACCGGGCCCGAGAGGTCGGCGCTGAAGCCGCAGTTGGCCAGCATGACGATGTGCAGGCCGCTCAGGCGGCCGTCGCCGTCGAAGCCCACGCGGTAGCGGTAGGCGAAGGGGTGGCGCTTGCCGGTGACCATGAAGTCGTCGTCGCGGTCCAGCCGCAGCTTGACCGGGTGGCCGGTCTTGCGCGCGGCCAGCGCGGCCCACACGGCCAGGTGGCCGGCCTGGGTTTCCTTGCCACCGAAGCCGCCGCCCATGCGCCGGCACTCCACCGTCACCGCGTGGTTGGGGACACCCAGGGCGTGCGCCACCCAGTGCTGCACCTCGCCGGGGTGCTGGGTGCTGCTGTGGATCCACCACTGGTTCTGCTCCAGCGGCAGCGCATAGGCGATCTGGCCTTCCAGGTAGAAGTGCTCCTGGCCGCCAACCTCGAATTCGCCGTCCAGGGTGTGCGGCGCGCGCGCCAGCGCGGCGGCGGCGTCGCCGCGCGCCACGTGCACGGGCGGCAGCACATAGCTTTTGAGCTCGTGCGCCTCGTGCACGCTCAGCACGGGGTGCAGGGGCTCGATGCGGGGCTTGACCAGGCGGGCGGCGCGGCGTGCGGTCATGGCGTCGTCGGCCACGATCAGGCCCATCACCTGGCCCAGGAACTGCACCGAGTCTTGCGCGAACACGGGCTCGTCGTGGCCGAAGGCGGCGAGGATGGGGTCGCCGGGCACGTCGGCCGCGCCGACAAAGGCGCGCACGCCGGGCAGGGCGAGGGCTTCGGCGGTGTCGAAGCCGCTCAGGCGGCCGTGGGCCACGGGCGAGCAGACGGGCGCGGCGTGCAGGGTGCCGCGCACCTCGGGGATGTCGTCGATGTAGGTGGCGGCGCCGGCCACCTGGGCGTGCGCACTTTCATGGAAGCGCGAGGCGCCAGCGGCGCTGGTGGTCTGGCGCTGCAGCAGGGCGGTGTCGGGGGCGTTCATGCCAGGGCCTCCAGGTCCAGGGATTCCAGCCGCAGGCCGCGCTGGCCCTGCTGCGCCAACCAGTGGCGGCGCAGCAGATTGCCCAGCACCGCGCGGCGGTAGTCGGCGCTGGCGCGCATGTCGCTGATGGGGCGGAACTCGTCGCGCAGCACGGCGCTGGCGGCCATCACGGTGTCTTCGTTCCAGGGCTGGCCGGTGAGCGCCGCCTCGGTCAGGGGCGCGCGCACCGGCGTGGCGGCCACGCCGCCGGCGCCGATGCGGGCTTCGCGCACCACGCCGCCGTCGATGCGCAGCTTCACGGCCAGGCAGACGGCCGAGATGTCGTCTTCGAAGCGCTTGCTCACTTTGTCGACCTGCAGGCACTCATCCGGCGAGGGGCGCGGCACCTTGATCCAGCAGAGCAGTTCGTCCGCCCGCATCACGTTTTGGCGGTAGCCGGTGTACAGGTCTTCCAGGCGCAGCTCGCGGTGGGCGATGGCGCGCCGCTTCGTGTCCCAGCGCATCAGCACGACGCTGGCGCCCAGGGCGATGAGCAGCGGCATGCTGTCGCCGATGGGCGAGCCGTTGGCCACGTTGCCGCCCAGGGTGCCGGCGTTGCGCACCGGCAGGCCGGCGAAGCGGTGGGCGAAGGCGGCGAGCGAGGGCCGCTCGGCCACCAGCGCGGCGTAGGCCTGCGTCAGGTTCACGGCGGCGCCGATGGCGATGTGGTGCGGGTAGGTCTCCACGCGGCGCAGCTCGGCGGCGCCGGTCACGTCGAGCAGTCGGGGGTAGCGCTGGTGCTGTTTGGTGATCCACAGGCCGACGTCGGTGGTGCCGGCCACCACCTGCGCCTCGGGGTGGGCGGCGCGCGCCTGCAGCAGGGCCTGCAGGCTGGCGGGGCGCCGGTAGGGCGCCTCGGGGTCGGGTTGGCCCAGGGTGCGCAGGCCGCGCAGCACGGCGGCCTCGTCGACGCGGGCGCCGGCCGGGCAGGGCAGCTGGCCCATGCGCGCGGCGGCGTCCAGGATGGGCCGGTAGCCCGTGCAGCGGCACAGGTTGCCCGACAGCGCGGCCTGGGCGGCGGCGTGGTCCACGCCCTGGCCACCGCCGGTGTGTTCGTACAGGGCGAACAGGCTCATGACGAAGCCCGGGGTGCAGAAGCCGCACTGGCTGGCGTGGCACTGCACCATGGCTTCCTGCACCGGGTGGGCCTGACCGTCGACGGCCAGGTCTTCCACGGTGAACACCGCCTGGCCCTGGACCGAGTGCGCCAGCTTGATGCAGGCATTGACGGCCTGCAGCTGGAGCCGCCCGTCCACCGCTTCGCCCAGCACCACGGTGCAGGCGCCGCAGTCGCCCTCGCCGCAGCCCTCCTTGGTGCCGGTGCAGTGCAGGTCCTCGCGCAGGACCTGCAGCAGGGTGCGGTCGGGCGGCACGGCGGGCAG